>CASEMM010000179.1 GCA_949289095.1 uncultured Eubacteriales bacterium
AATGAAATAGATTACGATCCTGCAAACAATCGGATCATAATCGATCGCAATAAATTTTTTGACATGAATGTCAAAGCCGGATGCGATGATAGAACGCTTAAAAGATATATTATAAATACTTATACCACAATGCTGCTGCGCGGCATTAAGGGGTGTTATGTGTATGCTTGTAATAAAAATCTTAATGCGTATCTGCATCGATTCATTAAAAGCGTCGATTAACTTTTATCGAGGGGGAATCTAATGAAAGAATTCAAAAGTTTTTATAAGACCGTCGAAGGAAAAGAGGGGCAACGATGCCATTATCCGACGAGGCTCGATACATATGGTTGCGGCTGTTTTCACGACTGCAAATATTGCTATGCAAAATCTCTGCTGAGCTTTCGTAAATTATGGGACCCCACCCATCCGAGCGTTGCCGATATCAAAAAAATCAATGCGAAATTAAAAACGATTAAACGCGGTTCGGTATTAAGACTCGGCGGAATGACGGATTGTTTTCAGCCGTGCGAAAAAGAATACAACTTAACCTATGAAACAATAAAACTTTTGAATAAGTACGGAATTCACTATCTTATTGTAACGAAGTCCGACTTGGTTGCAGATGACAGGTACATATCCGTTATGGATAAAAACTTTGCCCATATTCAAATTACCGTTACCTGTACCGACGATAGGCTTGCAAGCACATACGAACACGCGACGCCTCCGTCAAAAAGAATTGCCGCAATAGAAAAACTCGAACGGCTCGGATTTGACGTTCAGATCAGGTTAAGTCCTTTTATCCCCGAATATCTTGATTTTGAGATCATAAACAAAATACGTTGCCGTAAGGCAATAATCGAGTTCCTCAGAGTAAATGCTTTTATTAAAAATACATTTCCTTTGGCTGATTACAGTAAATATTCGCATAAAGAAGGCGGGTATTATCATCTTGAATTAAACGATAAACTTGCATTGCTTCGAAATATAACCGGATTCGATGAAATAAGCATTTGTGAAGACTGTGCCGAAGCATATGAATATTGGAAAAATAATATAAATTTCAATAAAGAAGATTGCTGTAATCTCCGTTTCAAATCAGCAGACATTTCAAACAAAGATTTTCGGTATATCGGAAACATCGATTTATTAAAAGAGACAAAGACCGCCTTTCTTTGCTCGGGTATGCCGTCTGACAATACTGTTCGAGCATCTGAAAAATGGGCTGCGGATATGGCGGTAAAGAATCGCTGCATAATTTCCGGTTTTCAAAGCAAGGCAGAAAAGGCGGTTTTAAATATAGTCTTAAATGAAAACGGAAAAGCAATAATGTGCTTGGCTAACAAAATTTTTAAAAGCTGTCCGGATAAATTTAAAAAAGCGGTTAATGAAAACCACCTGTTGATTATTTCGTATTTTGATGACAGCCACATTAAGATTACCAGAGAAAATGCCGAACTTCGCAACAAAAAAGTCCTTGATCTTGCAGATAAAATAGTGGTTGGATACGCCAAACAAACGGGCATGACGGAAAAACTGGTTCACTCGAGCAAAAAGCCCTGCTTCATTTTAAATAAAACAAACGAATAATATCCCGGCATATGAAACACTGCTTCTTCCGAAAACCGCGCACCGAATGCAAATCATTCGGTGCGCGATCTGTTTACGTTTGTTTCGGTTTTAATTTACTGCCGCTTCAATTGCGGTGCGTCTTACTCCGCGGCGAGCGGGGCGAAGGACGCGCGGCAGAAGTCCGCAAGGGCGGCGGGGGACACTTCCATCTGCACGCCGCGCTTTCCCGCGCTGACGAATATCGTATCGAACGAGCGTGCGCTTTCGTCGAAAAACGTGCGGAAGCGCTTTTTCATTCCGACGGGACTGCATCCGCCGTGGACGTAACCCGTCAGCGGCTCAAGCTCCTTTTGCTTTATCATTGCGACGGACTTCACTCCCGCCGCGCGCGCGGCAGCTTTAAGATCCAGCTCGTGGCAGACGGGCACGACGAACACGAGATACTCGCCCTTGCCCGATTCGGTCACCAGCGTTTTGAACACGCGCTCGCGCGGCTCGCCCAGCATATCCGCGACCGCGCAGCCGTCCGTCACTTCCGCATCGTATTCGTGCGGCTCGTTATGCACTTTCTTCGCGTCCAGCAGACGCATCGCATTGGTTTTTATCATTGTTTTCTCCGTATCGCGGCATTTTCTTCCGGCGCTTGCACACCCGGCACCGTCATTTGCGATTATCTCCGTTCGCAGCGCCCGCGCCGCCGTCCTGCCCGTCCGCATTATCCCCGTCGGGCTTTGCGGAGTCATCCGCCCGTCCGCATGACTTACTCTCATTCATAGCGGCAAGCGCGTCCGCAAGCGGATCGCGGGAGTATCCCTCGGGGAAGGGAGAGCGCATATCCCCGGGCGTTCCGTCCGCACTGTCCGCCGCCCGCAAATCTCTCTCCGTATTCGCATTGTTCTCCGCGGCGGTCTGCGTAAGCGCCGCGACGGGATCGACGGGGGGAACGACGGAACCTAAATCCACCCAATAGACCGAAGGGTCGTCGGGCAGGACATACACCGTCACCGCACTGCCCGCAAGAACGGGATATCTGCGGGAAAACGGCGCGCTGTCGTAAGCGACTGCGGTATTTCCGCCGACGGGTCTGCACTCCGCGATATTGTTCACGAGTCTGCCGTTTACGCGGTAAGAATAATCGGGGGACACGTCGGTTATGACGCATTGCACGGGCACGCCGCGCTTTTTCGCCGCGCGCCTGCCCCGCGTTTTGCGGATATGACCCACGAGCGGAATGAGCGGCAGCCCGCCGAACAGCGCCCCGAAACCGAGGAGTATGAGAGGGAGCACGACGACGAGCGTTTCCGAACGTGTCACGGACGGATCGTCGCGGCGGCAAAGCACGGTTATCTCGTCGCCCTCGCGCATGCCCGACTCCCACCAGCTCAGCTCTATGTCCTCATACTCGACGCCGCCGTAAGTATAGCGCACGAACACGTCGCGCGCTCGTTCGCCGTCCGAATCGCGGTATTCCTCTATGCGCGTGATCACCGCCGTCGTTTCGTCGTATTCCGCCGACTGCACGATAAACACGATGCCGAGCGCCGCGCCGGCAAGGAATATCGCCGCGCCGACAGCGACGAACAGCCACAATATTTTATCTCCGCTGCCGCTCTCCTTTATCTTCATGACGCCCCTCCCGTTCGCTGTATCCCGTGTATATTGTATCACATCCGCGCGGCTTTGTCCATAATCTTGCGGCAAACCGATTGCCCGCACTTGCGGAGGGAAGCCGGATGTGGTATAATGCGGATATGAAGGCAAACAACGCATACTGCATGCGGGGCGTATCCGTCCCCGCGATCGGCTTCGGCACTTATCTCATTCCGAAGGAAAAGACGGAGGACTGCGTTCTGCGCGCGCTCGGATGCGGTTACCGCCACATAGACACGGCGGCGTTCTACGGCAACGAACGCGAAACGGGAAACGCCGTGCGGCGCAGCGGGCTGAAAAGGGAAGATGTTTTCGTCACGAGCAAAGTGTGGGCGTCCGACCGCGGCTATGAAAAAACGCTCGCGGCGTTCGACCGCACTATGAACGAACTGGGTTTCGACTACCTCGATATGTATCTCATTCACTGGCCCGAATCGCCGTCGCGCACGCCCGACTGGGAAAAGGTAAACCTCGCAACCTGGCAGGCGATGACAGAGCTGTACAAGGCGGGCAGGGCGAAAGCGATAGGCGTGTCCAACTTCCTGCCGCACCACCTCGGTGCGCTCATGCGCACGGAGATCCCGCCCATGGCGGATCAGATAGAGTATAATATAGGCACACGGCAGCCCGAAACGGTGAATTATTGCCGTAAGCACGGCGTGCTCGTCGAAGCGTGGAGTCCGCTCGGACGCGGCAGACTGCTCGCGGACGAACGACTGACGGCGATCGCCGCAAAGCGCGGAATAACGACGGCGCAATTGTGCATAGCGTGGTGCGCGTCGCAGGGCGTGCTCCCTCTGCCCAAAACGACGGATACCGCGCGCATGCGCGAAAATCTCGCCGCGCTCTCCGTGCGGCTGTCCGACGAAGACATCGCCGCGATCGGTGCGATACCGCCGTTCGGAGCGTCGGGACGCGACCCCGACGCAAACGGATTCTGATTATATATTTGTCGTACGCCTTGACACGGCATTACATTTACGGTATACTATACGGGAATATATGCGATAGCGGCAAAGGAGAAAAAGATGATCGTATTTTACGGCTGGGGAAGCGACGTTAAAAAGACGAAGTATGCGATGCGATTCGTATGTCCTCACTGCAACCGCGAAGCGGAACAGAACGTATATGTCCGCTTCAATTATTTTTCGTTGTTTTTCGCCCGTATAGTAAAATGGGAAAAGAAATATCATATCGGATGTTCGTATTGCGGCGGCACAAGCGACATAACGAAAGACGACTACAAGCGGATAAAAAACGCGGCAAAGAATCATACCCGCCCCGAAATAACGCTGCCGACGTACGGAGAAAATCCGGAAATACGACCCGATGCGCCGTCCGACAACGAAAAAAAGCCGATTAACGCGCCCGCCGGACAGGAAAACGGATCCGATGACAGACTGACGGAAACGGCGAAGACGGCTCAGGCGCAAATATCTCCCGCCGCGGAACAAACGGCGGACGAGCAACGCATTCCGGAAATACGGCAGTCTTCCGGAAACGGAAACGAAGATCGGTCGGAACATGCCGCAGAAGAAAGACGCATAGAGCGTCCGTGCGCGGACAAGCGGAGCGCGGCGGGAAAAGCGCTGTGGATAACGGGCGGACTGCTGCTTGCGGCAGGAGCGGCAATGATCATAGCGTTCGCCGCAATTGCAACGGAAAGCGATAATCCGATATACGGACTTCTCGGCGGAGGTATCGCGCTTGCCGTCTTAGGGCTCATAGCGATGACAACAGGCGGAATCGTAACAAGCGTGCCGGGAGCGGGAGTTAAACGCTGTATTGCCGAATATACCGCCCTACCCGTAAACACGGATATAAACTACGCTGCTGCGATAGCGCGCGTCCGCGAAAATTTCGCCGCGGACGCAAACCCGGACAAAAACGTGTTCACGCCCAAAAGACGGCTGATCGGCACCGGCAATTGCTACGATTTCGGCATGATTGCGCGAGGCGGGATATACTACGCATATCTTGTCAACGCTCTGTTCCCGATGAACTTCAAATACAGCATGTTCAATCCCGCACTGCCCGCATATTTCGTGTACAGCCAGGATCCATACTATGACAGTCATCCTCTCGAACTGCAGCGTATCGCGCGCGTAATGCAGGATAACAGCCGCATAGAAGAAATACGGCGCACCGACGAATTTTTTAACAATCTTCTCGTTCCCCCCGAACTGACGGGCGGGCGCACGGTGTTCGTCACCACGATCGTGGTATATAAAGCGCATTTGCCGCTGTTCCGCATTACGGACAGTCTGTGCCCCGTGATCGCAGATCCTTCCTCTTCGCCGTCGGCATTCATTGTCGACTGCAGATACTGGCCGAACGATCTGGCGGCGAATTATGCTCACGCCGTCGCGGCGAACAGCGAAGAAAAGATTAATGTTTTCGACGTCTGATACAAGCCGTAAAACGACAAGAAAAAACCGCGGGTCACCGCGGTTTTTGTATGCCGGATTTCCGGGCGCCGACGGTGCGCGATTCCGCGCGTCCGCGCCGCAGGAGCAAGAGCGTTGCGTCACTTTCCGCCGTTCGTTTCGGGGACGAACGCGAGTATCTTTCCCCGCCGCATTACGAGCCGTGTATTACGCGGACAGCGCAATTCGAATACATAAATGGGAATGTATACGATGAAATTAAGCGCCGTCGCCGCAAGCACGGTATAGGTGATAATCTCGCGCAATACGGCAAACAGCACAACGGATACTACAAAACATACGGCAAGAAAGAGAAAATCGCCGAGGAAAAACGCCGTACGGCTCACCGGGCGCTCGGAAATGGCTTCCACGACAAGTCCGATGTGCAGCCGCATTCTCCCGCCGTTTCCCGCTTTGAGCGCGATCATCTTTGCGGGCAGAGTGAGCAGGATTATCGCGACGCCGATCATAAGTCCGATGAGAAGTCTTACCATCCATCCGAGAATCGCTTCCGTATCCGCGAAGTCGGGAAAGTCGAATATGAAAAACGCAAGCACTATCATTACGACGAATAAAACGCCTCCGACCACGTTTGCCGCGATCGCATATCCGCCTTTCAGGCTGAATTCGCCCGCTTTTTTATATCCGGCATATTCCGTCGTTTCAAACACGCTCGGCGGTGCGGCGGAGTACTGCGGAGCATAGGGCGCTCCGTAAGGCGGAGGCTGCTGCCCGTATTGCGGCATTTGCGGATATTGTCCGTAAGGCGGGGGCTGCTGCCCGTATTGCGGCGCTTGCGGATATTGTCCCGGCGGGTACTGTCCCGGCGGGGCATACGGATTCCGCCCCTGCGGGGATTGTACCGGCGGGGCTTTGTGCGGATCGCTTCCGTCCGTCGGACGAGGTGCGTCCGTGCGGGGCGCGTTTGACGGATCGGATGCGGGCGGGATGCCTGCGTTCGTATTGCCGCCCGTTGATTCGGGCGCCGTAAAATCGTCCGTTTTCTCCGACGGCAGCCCGGCATCCTGCCGCTTGCCTTCGGAATGACCGTCATAACGATCGTTCATCATTTTCCCTCCTGTATGGTTTATTATGGATCAGTATATCATATACTCTCTCCGTACGCAACTCTTTTCGCTCCGTATGCAACCGATCCGCCGCGGCGAAAATATGCGGCATCGGGCGGCATCGCAGGCAAGTACCCGAACAAAACAAACAGCGGAACCCGGCGAACGGCGTGTTTGCGATATGCTCATTCGACGGGCAGGGCAGTATGGGACAACAAGAACCGCGCCGGGAAAAACGGCAGTCATATCGGCTGCGCAAAAATCCGGCATACGGAGCCGACGGCGCCGAAACGGGGAAGGAAAGCGATTTTTCGCATAAAACGCCGGCGCTGCGGACAAAACCCGGATACGCGTCATGCGCCATTGCGGCACGAAACATTTGACGCGCGCAAAAAATATTGATATAATAAACGGCGAACACGGAGGCGTATCGAAGCGGTCATAACGAGGCGGTCTTGAAAACCGTTTGGGTCAACGCCCACGGGGGTTCGAATCCCTCCGCCTCCGCCACGGCAAAAGGGACGCAAATTGCGTCCCTTTTGCCGTGGCGGAGAGGACAGGTAAAGAGCCGTTTTTGCTTTTAGCAAAAACCGGTTCGCCTTACGAGCCTTGCGTAATTACCGTCACATATTTTTATGGACACTTTATTATTTATTTGATAAGTTTGATCAGCTGTTTTTTTGTTGAGCGCATATTAAAAATATACAGCCGTTCAAATAATTTTACCCTTCCGTTACTTTAATTTTTGCGCTCTTGCCATTTTGAACAAGCAAAAATCATGCCTGTGTTCACATTGCCTTTCCCTCGAGCCCCGATTTTACAAACGTGACTTGTAGCCCGATCGCAGAGGCATCCGCCGAAACATAGTCAAGCGAATCGGGGACATAATTTTCGTCTATTTCATTCGGCATAAGATAGCCGTCGCTGTGCAGCAGAAGCTCGCCGCAGAGGATACCGCCCGCCGAAAAGCCGACGACGGCGATATCTTTTTCATCGATGCCGTAAGCCTCGGCATTGCTCCGCACATACCGCACGGCGCGCGCCGGATCGAGAGCGCTCACTTTCTGCGAATACGGGCGCAGGCGATAGCTGACCACAAAGCACTGATAACCGAGCGCCGAAAGCCTTTACGCAACGTCGTATCCCTCGGTGCGCATACTGCGGAACCGAAATGCGCCTCCGGGGCAGATGAGAACCGCTCCCTTAATATCGCCCTGTGCGGGATAACTTTCGATATATGGAATGAAGTCGTCGTCACGGCCGGATTGCCGGTAGCTTTGGTTATAAGCGGGAATATTGCCCTCGTTCCATAAAAGTACGGTCTGACGCTCTTCGGGGGAAGGAACGGCAATGTCCGCCGCGGGAGTATTCTCATCGGGTGCGTTTTCGCTCTCTTCGGGCGGCGGCATATAACCGCCGTCGGAGACATCTCTGCCGCAGGCGGCAAACACGAATACTCCGAAAAAACAAACGATCGGCACCAAAATTGCAGAAAGCACCTTCTTCATATTCCGCCCCGACATCAGATCGCGCCGAGATCTCCGAGCCAATCTCTTACGTCGTCGGCGGAAGCGGTCGATAATGTCAAAAACAATCGGCAAAGCATTTGACGCCCTGATTCGGACGGCAGACGGGAAAAACTCCGACGGAGTCCTCGCCGGCGGCGCGCATGCTTTTTCGCAGAAAAAACCGCAGATGCGGTTTCGTCCGAGCATCTGCGGTATATCCGGCATATTTTCAAGCCGCGGTTCAATTGTCTGCGATTTTCTATCTCATACGCCCGTGGGAATAAAGAAGTACGCCGCAAACAGGAGCGCGACGATAAACGTCACGACGGGAATATCGAACTTCGGCTTTTCCGTCTTTTTGACGGCAGCGACTATCGTGCCGCCGACAAATTCGAGCAGAGAGATGATGAGGTAGAGCAGCAGTCCCATTCCTATTCCGTCCGTAATGCTGTAACCGAGGGGCATTATGACTATGGTGAAGAAAGCGGGAACGGCGTTGCGCACCGAATCGAAATCGATATTCCTGACATTTCCCATCATGAGCACTCCGACATAGACGAGAGCGCATGCCGCCGCCGCGCTCGGAATAAATGCGAAGAAGGGAAGAAGGAATATGGAAAGCAGGAACAGTGCCGCAGTCATAAGCGACGAAAGTCCCGTTCTTCCGCCTGCCGCTACTCCCGTGCCCGATTCGACGAAAGTAGTAACTGTGGACGTTCCGAGCAGCGCGCCCGTGCAGGTAGCTATGGAATCGGCATACATGCACTTGTCGAGATTGGTCGGCTTGCCGTCCTTATCCAGAAGACCCGCGCGCGTCGCGCAGCCCGTGACCGTACCCAGAGTATCGAACATGTCTATCATGCAGAACGACACCACGGTCATTATACAGTACAGCGGCGCCTGTCCCGAAAAGTTCACGTCCGTGAACGCGGCGAGGAAAGTTCCGCCCTTATCCGCGTCCATCGAGAAGAAGTTTGCGAAATTGTCCCAGAACGCCCATGTTATATTCGGCGTTTTTCCGAGCAGTATGTCTATATCGGCGACTCCCGTGGGAATGGCTATCAACGTGGAAACAACCATTCCTATTATGACCGCCGCCTTGACCTTAAAGTGCGAGAGAATGGCTATAACGATCAATCCCGCAAGACAGATGAGAGGAGCGGCAAGCGTCATGCCCGGCTCAACGCCCCACTGAATGAGCTGCGGGGTATAGATATTGAAGTTAATGAGATCCACCTGCGTAAACGCGCTGGTCTTTATTACTCCCGCGTTCTGGAATCCTATATACGCGATGAACAGTCCTATACCGACGGGGATCGCAGACCGTATGGACTTGGGAATGCCGTCGAAGATGTATTCGCGAAGACTTTTGAGTCTGCCCGTCTCCTTGTCGCGTCCGCCCGGAATGACGGACAGAAGCAGGAATATTATTCCGCTTATGAGCACGAGCAGCATCGCCGTGCCGAAAGAGAACGCGGCTGCCGCTCCGCCCGTCGCCGCTCCGGACAGCAGCGCGCCCACCATGGAGTTGAGTCCCATGCCGGGAGCCTGCGCATACGGCATTTTCGCCACGAACGACATCAGCAACGTTCCTATCAGCGCGCCGAATGCCGTTGCAAGAAAGACCGAAGCCCACTGCGGAGAATCGGGTTGCGATACCAAAATCTGATTGGGGTTGACGGTGAGAATGTAGCACATGGCGAGGAACGTAGCGAGTCCCGCGAGAATTTCCACGCGTATGCTGCTTTTCTTTTTCGTAATGCCGTAAAAGTTGTCCAGCCCGCGAAGCAGTCCGTTTTTATACGGAGAAGCCGCAACGACTTCCGCTTCCGGTCCTCCGTCATTTTGCGGCGGAGTCTGTTCGGGCGGAGTTTCTCCCGCGGGAACGACGGTATTCTCTCCGTCCTCCCGGATTTCGTCCTTGTTGTTTTCCATTCGTTTCCTCCTTTTGTGAAATACGGTGTTCGCCGACGTTTCCGCGCCGACCGACGTTTTAAGTATACATTAAAAATTTATTAAAATCAATACCATTTCCGTATTTTTTACATTTATTCCTTAATATTTTTTCCGTTATAAAAAACCTACGCTTCTTTGCGTTTTTTTTAATTCAACCGTTGACATTTGGCTCTCTGCATTTTACAATAAAAGAACACGGAGCAGTACACGGATACCCGGTCCTCGTTCCGCCTTAATCAAAAAGTTTTACCGAAAAAAACACTGTGCGCAAAAAATACACATTGTGGATAACATGTGGATAAATATGCTTTTGTATTCCTTTACCCGTTAAAAAGAGCTAATCCGCAAAATTAATTATCCACCGGAAAAAACGGCTGTTCTTCTGGTTATACACAAAACCGTGTGCAAATATTTTCCTTATATTTTGTATGACGATGCGGTATAAAACCTCAATATATTGTGTAAAATCCGTCTGTCCACTTTTCCACCGGCATTACTTTTACTTATAATTTTAACTTAATGAATAAAACGAATGTATAAAATCGCGGAGAGCAAATGAAAGACGTTTACGAAAAAATGTATGAACTGCTGACCGAATGGAACGGCAGATTCAATCTGACTGCCATAAAAAGCAAGGAAGATTTCGAAATAAAGCATATACGAGACAGTATGCTCGGACTTCCTTTTATAAACGGAAACGTGCTTGACGTCGGCAGCGGAGCGGGTTTTCCCGGACTTGTGATCAAGATAGAAAAGCCCGAAACCCGTGTTACTCTTTTGGACAGCGTGAGAAAAAAAACCGAGTATCTGTGCGAAGCGATAGAAAAACTCGGTCTTAACGGTATCACGGCAGTGCACAGCCGCATAGAAGATATGAAGGAAAAGGAAAGTTACGATACGGTAACGGCGCGTGCGGTTGCAAGACTTGCCACTCTTACCGAGTATTGTCTGCCGTTCGTAAAAACCGGAGGAGTTTTCGTCGCATATAAATCCGCCGATACCGACGAAGAGATAAAGGAAGCCGGAAGAGTTATAGAATTGCTCGGCGGAAGAACGGAAATAAACGACGTGTTCGATCTCGACGGAGAAACGAAACGCCGCATTATCGTGATAAGAAAAATAAAACAGTCGCCGCCCTCTTATCCCCGGAAAGGAAACAAACCGCGCAAAGATCCGGTAATCTGAAAAAGAGAAACTGTCTGAAACGTCGGATAATATCGGAAAATGTCCGTTTAATAAACACGGGCGCTCTGCAATGAGAAAAAAACGTTAAAATACGATCGCGGTGTGTGAAATATATTTCACTTGACATAATCGGTCGGCGGTGTTAAACTTAAAACAGATAAGGAGTGTAAGTTTATGACTGACAGACAGAGGAATCTCGTTCTCAATGCGATAAAGCTGGGCGGAGTATTCGTCACGTGCGGCGTAGGGGACAAAATAAATATCATGAATACGAGATGGGGAACGCTCGGAAGAATGTGGAACAGGGACGTGTTCGTTCTTCCGGTCCGGAAAAAGAAATTTTCCCACGATCTCATAGACAGAAACAAGTGTTTTGTGGTGAACGTCCCCATGACGGATATGAACGCGCAGCTTTATAAATGCGCGTCCATGTCGGGAAGGGAAGTGGATAAGTTCAAGGAACTCGGATTCGAACCGGTTCCCGCGAAACAGATCAAATCCGTGGCGATAGCGGAATGCGCGCTTCATCTCGAATGCAAGGTTATATACGTATGCGAGATGAGGGAGAGCAAACTCGATCCCATAATCGCGCGCGATATGTATATCAACCGCGAGTATCACACGCTGTATTTCGGCGAAGTGGTGCGCTGTTCGGTGGATAAAAAATAAAAAATCGGTAAAAAGCAAAAGCGGAAAGACGCGATGTCTTTCCGCTTTTCGTATATGAAACGAGTATCGGCTTTTTATAAGCCGAAAATTTCTTTGATTTTTATAACGACGCCGTCTTCGTCGCATGAACGGACGGAAGGGAACAGAGAGAGCATGCCTTCGGGAGCGTTTGCCGTCACAAACGCGTTTTGGCACAGAGAAAGCATTTCTCTGTCGTTGAAATTGTCGCCGAAAGCCAGGCATTCCGAAGGTCCGATCTTTTTCTCAACGAGAACGGCAGCGAGAGCGCTTCCCTTGTTTACTCCGCGCGGCGCAATGTCTATCCAGTCTTTGCCGGATATGACCGCGTCCGAATCGGGGATTTCGGGAAGAAGAGGAAAAAGTTCGTCCGATCTTCCGTAGCAGTAAAGTGCGATCTTGCACGCCGGAGAAGAATACAGTTCGCTTTCCGCGACGCGGCGTTTACGGAGATAATATTTCGCCGTTTCGCTTACGAAATTTTCGTCGCCGTCCGAGTACATGCCCAGCCGCGCGCAGCAGCAGACCGCTTTTGCGGGCACGGGGGACCGCGCGGCAAAACCGAGAACGGCGGCGATTGCGGCGGCGCTCATCCGCTTTTCTTCGCGGATGTCGTTTCCGAATCCGTTTATCGCTCCGTTTTCGCTTATTATGTACATGCCGTCCGAAAGAGGAAGCAGCGTGTCGCGTATGTTGTCGTACTGCCGTCCGCTGGCGGCGACGAAAACGATTCCTCTTTTCATTAAAATTTCCGCAATGCGCGGAAATTCTTCGGGAAGACTTTTATCGCCGCGAAGCAGCGTTCCGTCGAGATCGGTGGCAATCAGTTTTATCATAATCGTACTCCGATAACTTCCCCCCGATTATCATAACCGAATATCGGACGATTGTCAAGCGCGGCAACGCGTCAAACGCTTGACGTATTACCGAAACGGGTATAATATATATAACGATTATAACAATACGCGGAGGGCGGTGTGAAAATATTGATAGCTTATTTCTCTCATAAGGGAGAAAACTATTTCGGCGGACGCATAGTCTGTATTCATAAGGGCAATACCGAACGCGTTGCGGAAAAATTACGGAAAATGACCGGCGGCGACGTTTACGAGATAAGGAGCGCTTCTCCGTATCCCGAAACGTACAGGGAAACCGTGGCGGCTGCGATAGCGGAACTTTCCGCCGGCATACGTCCCGTTCTCGCACGGAAAATGCCGGAGATTTCCGCATACGACACGATCATTCTCGCGTATCCGAACTGGTGCGGCACGGCACCCATGGCAGTCAGAACGTTTCTCGAAAGCGCGGATTTCGGCGGAAAACGCATTATACCCGTATGTACTCACGAAGGCAGCGGCGCCGGCAACAGTTTTGCGGATATTTCCGAATCCGCTTGCGGAGCAATCGTCGAAACTCCTTTCGCGGTTATCGGAAGCAGGGCGGAAACATGCGACGATATTCTTTCGGATATGCTGCGTCTCCGCGAAATACCGTCAGAGAACGGAAAAGCATGATCTGCCGGTAAAACCGACGGCGGAAACGGTACGGCGGTCTGACGGAATACGGAACCGAAACGCACGATAAGCATTTCGTACCGCAAAACGTACCGTTTTTTCCGGGACGATAACAGTTTATGCGAAAAAAACCGCCACTTACGCCAAACCTATTGATTTTTTTCGGTCGATCGGTTATACTTATGCCGTAAACGCGAACGGCGGTTTACGGCGGAGTTGTCAAATCTTCATTATGTTTGCAGCCATCACCACCATCATCCACCACTGCAAACATTTTCTCCTAACAAACGGAAAAAGCGGCTCAGAGCCGCTTTTTCCGTTTGTCAAAGAGCGAGATACCGCCGCGCGTTTTTTCGGGAATAGCGTTTTTCGGAGAGTACCCTTTTTCAAAAAGAGTACTCCCCGAATCCCGTTGAAACGAGACATGCGCTGCCATGCATGAACCGGATTTTTACGTTATGTTTGGCTGTGAGGGCATAAAATCACCCCTTTTTGGCAGACTTCTTGATTCGGCTGTGGTAAAAGTAATTGACTATGACGGGCGGCGCATCGAACGGACGGCGCACGGTGTCGTCGTTGGTTATATAGTCCAGCCCGATTTGTTTTGCGTATTCGCGCATTTCCTCGTCCAGCCGTTGCCAATAGCCGTTGTCGCCGCGCATATATATTTCGCGGCAGAGCGGCACAAGGCGTGGATATTTTTTGGTGATATATTCCATAATCTGCGGTTCAAATGTGCCGCGCAGGTTCAGATTTTCCAGCCATATCAGGTTGCAATTATCTTTTGCGCGCCCGATTATCGCCTTTATGTCGGCGATTCCCGGGAAGACGGGCGAAATGAAACATGTGGTGCGCACGCCCGCGTCGTGAAAGATTTTCATTGCGGCGAGCCTGCGCTCAATCGATACGGCATTGTCCGTATCTTCGCGGAAACTTTCGTCGAGAGTGTTTACCGACCACGAAACGCGTGCGTTCGGGAATGTCTTTATCAGATCGAGGTCGCGCAACACAAGGTCGGATTTGGTGGCGACGGAGATTTTTGCTCCGCTGCCCTGCAGCTGTATGGATTGTAAAACAAGCGAAGCCCGATCCTTCACCATACAAGGACTTCAGGTTTCTTGGGGAAAGGGGCGCAGAGGAAAGACCCTTCTTTGAAAAGAAGAGTCTTTCCCCTGCAAAACAATTTTTTCAAAATATTCCGAAACACTATTCGATAACGACGCATTCGCCTCGTGAGAAAGAGGGAACGGCGCGTGTAAACGCGGCATAAACGGACGGATCCGAGCCGTAGTAAGCTCTGCCTCGCACGACGTCGAAGAGCGGGAGATATTCGTCGTAAACCGTACCCGCCGTAAAGAAGCACAGTCTGCCGCCGGCGTTACGCACCCAGCCGCGCGGCGTGCCGTCTATATATGCGACGTCAAGCGGATCGGAAAGGGTATACTCCGCGACGTCTATGCCGGAATCCGTAAGTACGCCCGTGCCGCTCATATCCTCGGACGGAATACAGACGACGCGCCGGACGGAATAATCGCGGGCAAATTCCGCTATGCCCATGGCGGAATCGAAATCGAGATAAAGAACGTATACGTCGAAAACGGTATTCGTCAGGCGGCTGCGGGAAACGGCGGAAGCGACTGTTTCCCCGCGCGACCAGTCCGCGGTAAGCGCGGCGATCCCGTCGGACAGAACGACGGTGGCGGCAGACGAGCCGCCGAGAAATACGACGGCGTTATCGGACAGTATCCCGTTGCGCGAAGCCATAACGACCGCCGAACAAAGAACGACCGTAATAAGAGTGCGGAATGCGCGCCCGCCCGTCAGCACAAAGCGCGACGCGATAAACGACAGCGGCAGGACGAGCGCGGCAAGCGCGGAAACGCGCACGACGACGACGGCGGCGGGCAGCGACGCGACGAATGCGGACAGCGCGCTTATCCAACCGACGCCCGCAGCGGGTATAAGACCGACAAAACCGAGCGGCGGGATAAGAATAAGGGGCAGAAGCACGACGAGCAGAACGAAAACGAAGGACAGCACGGGTGCGAGCAGGGCATTGACGACAACCGCATAAACGCCTATTTCGGAGAAGAAAACGGCGGTGAGAGGTACGATCGCAACCTGTACGGCAGCCGACGCGCCCAGTCCGTCCGCGAGAAAACGCGGCAGCCGCAGTCTGCGCGAAAAAATCTCCGAGAGCCGCGGCGCGAACGCGATAAGCCCCCAGACGGAGCCTGCGCTCATGAGAAATCCGCATTCGAACAGACAGAACGGCGAGATAAGCATACATACGGTGCATGCTGCGAAGAGCGCGTTCAGTCTGTCGTGCGGACCGAAATATCTTGACCATGCCGAAACGGCGAACATGACGAGAGAGCGTACAGCGGAAGCCGCCGCGCCGGTGAATACGGTATAAAACGCAAGCAGCGCGGTAAGCAGAATATTGCTTGCCATCCCGGGCATGCGGAGCAGTCCGAAAGCCTTGTCGAGCAACAGCGCCGCCAGGGAAATATGCAGACCGCTGACGGAAAGAACGTGCCCTATTCCGGCGTCCGAGTATGCGTCGTCGGCTTCTTCGGATATGGAATAACGGTCGCCGACGAGCATACCGTATGCGATTCCGCCGACGTCTTCGCCCATGAACGAAACGAAGGAATCCCTGATGTGCAGCCGCGCGCTTTCCGGCGCGCTCGGTTCGCCGTCCGTCGTCAGGAATATGTCGGACGCGTCGGCGTATGCGTAATAGCGCACGTCCGAACGCGCAGCCGCGGCGTTGACCGTCATCCCGTCAACGAGCGGATTCGGAGAAGGTACGGCGGAGAACACTATGCGGTCGCCGCACGACAGGTATGAGAGAACTCCGTAGGCGTCGGTGAAATGCGCCGTTATCCGCCCGTCTTCGGAAATGCCGTTGGCAGCAATGTCGTCGAGAGTGACGGTCAGTTCGCTTCCGTCGTGAGCGAAATGTTCCGTTATCCGTCCGGAGAGCGTATAGCTCAGGTTTTCGCGCAGGGGAGTCCGCGAGGACAGAGTTGCGAAGAAAATTCCGACGGCCGCAGCCGCTGCCGCGGCGGCAACGGCGAACGTCAGTGCGCGGCGCATGTTGCGGCGGACGCAGAACGCGACGAAAAACGCGGCGCACAGCGCGAAAAGCGCCGCCAGCAGCGCAATGCCGAGCGGCGCGAACGAATGTGCGGTCAGCGCAAAAACGACGCCGAGAGCGCATACCGAAAAAATGACGAGGAAAGGTCTGAATCTTACCGGTGCGCGCACGCGGCGTTATCCGCCGACCGTTTCGTCGGATATTCTCACGGTGCGTATGACGACGGGCGTTATCGGTACGTCGTCGTACGGTCCGACAGAGCGGGTGGGCGTTTCGCTTATTGCGACCGCGGTTCTGACGGACTCTTCGTCCGCCGCTTCCCCGAACGCCGCATACTGCCCGTCGAGGAACGAACAGTCGTCCACGCATACGAAAAACTGCGAGGACGCGCTGTCCGGCGCGGGAGTGCGCGCCATCGAAATGACTCCCGGCGAGTGCGCGAGATCGTTTTCATGGCCGTTTGCGCGGAATTCGCCGGTTATCGTGCGCGGCGCTTTGCGCGGGGAGAGAGAAGCGCCGTTCGCGCTCATGCCTCCGCCCTGTATCATGAATCCGGGTATGACGCGATGCATGCACAGTCCGTCGTAAAATCCGCCGCGCGCGAGATCGACGAAGTTTTTCACCGTTATCGGAGCGACGTCAGGACGAAGAACGAACCGCATCAGCCGCCCGTCCTCGAATTCTATTTCCGCAGTCACGCGGCCGTTGTTTTTCTGCATGATTCTCTCCGTATGTATATGATAAAACAATAATAACACGTTTGTGCGCGATTGTCAATACCGCACGGCTTCGCTTTTGCATTAGTCGCCGCTCATTGCTTGACAATTTCGCCGCCGTTATGGTAATATGTCCTTGCCATGAAGAAAAAGATAGCAATCATAGCGGCGCTGTGCCTTGCGCTCGCGTCGCTTACAGGCGTTCTCGCCGCATGCGGCGAAGATGATACGGCCATTCCGCACTACAGCGAGTACTTCTTCTATAACGACGAGGAACTCGGCGGTCTGGTGCTGACCGTACCGTATGTTTCCGCCGTCGCTTCGGGCGAGCTTACTCTGCCCGAGGAAAGCTGGTGGTATGCGGACGGTGCGGACGGAGAGGAAACGGAACATACCGATCCTCTTCCCGTAGTTGCGATAGCGGACGGCTCGTTTGCGCACAACAGAAACATAACGTCCGTCGTTCTGCCCGAAAGCCTTAAAGTCATAGGCGACAGGGCGTTTTATCGCTGTTCGTCGCTGACGGGAGTCACTCTTTCCGCATCCGCTGCGGAGATAGGGGACGAGGCGTTCGGATACTGTTCTTCGCTGACGTCGGTGAGCGGCGGCAGCATCGGAAGCATAGGCGATTATGCGTTCTTCTCGTGCTCGTCGCTGAGCTCGTTTACGAAAATGGAGGAAGGAGCGACGATAGGTTCGCGTGCTTTCGGGTATACGGGCATAGACGGCGCGGAAGAAATAGGCGCGTCCGGCAGCGGCATTGCGGGAGACGCTTTCGGCGACAACGCACCGCCTTCGGCGGATCGGTAACGGTATCGGAGCGGATAAGCGCCGTATCCGTGTAATTCGTAAATAAATAAGACCAAGTCACCGGACACCTTGGCTAAAAAACGGAGGTAAATAAATTGAAGATCGCAAAGATCGCCGCAAGAGCGGGCATTATCGCCGCGCTCTACGCGGGACTCACTTACGCGTTTTCGTTTTCGTCGTTTGCGACATGGACCGTGCAGTTCCGCATCAGCGAAGTGCTGACCGTGCTTCCCCTGTTCTGGGGCGAAGCGGTTATCGGACTGTGGGCGGGCTGTCTGCTCGGAAACCTGATAAGCGCGCCGCTCGACATAGTTTTCGGTTCTACGGCAACTCTCATCGCCGCTCTGCTGACGTATATTATCGGCAGACTGATAAAGAGGGGCAGACTGCGCGTCGTTCTCGGCGCGATCCCGCCCGTGCTCGTAAACGCGCTCATCGTTCCGCTGACGTTCACCGTTTTTGCGGGAGCGAGCGCGGCGTATCCGCTGCAAGCGGTATTCGTCGGCGCGGGGCAGCTTGCGGTGCTTGCCGTCGGCGGTGTGCCGTTCGGTCTGGGGCTGACGAAATATCTCGCGCGGTACCGCGCTAAAAAATCCGAAAAACTCGTTTCGGAACAATCCGACGGGAAAGCGGCGGACGGCGTAAAAAAGTAAATGTATTCCCCCGACGCGTCGGGGGAATAATTTTTCTGAAAGCGCGGAACGCGTCACCGTAACGACGGACGCGCGTTGATCGGGCAAAGGAACGGATATGGAAAAGAGAAACTCAAAAGGACAGACGCTTGCGGAATTTCTCGCGGCGTACAATCCGGATAAATACCGCAAGCCGGGCGTGACTGCGGATTGCGTCATATTCTGCGGAAACAGCGTGCTCATGGTGCGGAGAGGCAATCATCCGTTCATAGGCGAGCTTGCGTTTCCGGGCGGATTCGCGGAGCCGGGAGAGAGCACGGAAGAAACGGCCGCGCGCGAACTTGCGGAGGAAACGGGGGCAAAAGACGTGCCCATGCGGCAGTTTTATACCGCGTCCGAACCGGGGCGCGATCCGCGCGACTGGACGGTGTCTGTATGCTATACAGCCGAACTGCCCGCGTTGTCCGACGTGAAAGGCGGCGACGACGCGGCGGCTGCGGACTGGTACGGGATCGGCGTACGCACGGAAGGAGCGCTTACGGTGCTGACGCTGACGGGGGCGGACGGCGGCGCGGAAGTGAAACTGGACGTCATAAGGGACGCATTCGGAAAAATCGACGTATCGCGCACGCGCGTCATCGGCGAAGGCGTGGCTTTCGACCATGCCAAACTGCTCCTGCGCGCGATCGAGGAGCGGTAGAACCGGAATTTCAGCCGCGGGATATTCTTTTCCGCAAAGGACGGGTTTCCGTTTCTTTGCGCCGTCCGCTTTATGCGCAAATCTGCGAGAGAGATATTTCCGTACCGCAGAGCGACGTTTGTTTTTATTCGTCCGCGCATTCGAAAACGCTTTTCAAACGGACGCGTTTCTGTTATAATATGCGCATGGACAGGGAAAAGGCGGCGCAATTCAACGCGCTGACGCTTGCGTTCGTGGGCGACGGCGTATATAATCTGTATGTGCGGACGTACGCGCTCGCGCACATGGACGCAAAGGCGAGCAGAATGAACGCGTTCTGCCGCGGATATGTCTGTGCGGAAGCGCAGGCGAAGGCGTACCGCGCGATCGAGGGAGAGCTGACCGAGGACGAGCTTGCCGTGGCGAAGCGCGCGCGCAATTCCCATCCGAGGAACAAGGCGAAGAACGCTTCGTCGGCGGATTACATGCACGCGACGGCGCTCGAAGCCGTGATAGGATACCTTTATGCGGCGGGGGACAAGCTGCGCGCGGAAGAGATAATGCGCCGCGCAATGGAGGAAAGCGAATGAGCAGAGCGGACGACATACTCGTAAACAATCTTACGGACATACTGAATAACGGAGTGAGCGACGAGGGTCTGGACGTGCGGCCGCACTGGGCGGACGGCACTCCCGCGCACACTATAAAGAAGTTCTGCATAGTCAACCGCTACGATCTGCGCGAGGAGTTCCCGATAATTACCGTGCGGCGGTCGTACTTAAAGAGCGCCGTGGACGAGCTGCTGTGGATCTGGCAGAAGAAGTCCGACAACATCCGCGATCTGCATTCGCACGTCTGGGACAGCTGGGCGGACGAAAGCGGCTCGATAGGCAAGGCGTACGGCTATCAGCTGGGCGTTAAGCACAGGTACGCGGAGGGCGAGTTCGATCAGGTGGACCGCGTGCTCTATGACCTTAAACACAACCCGCAGTCGCGGCGAATATTGACCAACATATACAATCATCACGATCTGTCCGAAATGCGGCTGTATCCGTGCGCGTATTCGATGACGTTCAACGTTTCGGGCAACGTGCTCAACGGACTGCTCAATCAGCGTTCGCAGGATATGATTACGGCAAACAACTGGAACGTCGTGCAATACGCCGTGCTGCTGCACATGCTGGCGCAGGTGAGCGGACTGGTCGCGGGGGAACTGGTGCACGTCATTGCGGACGCGCATATATACGACAGGCATATTCCCATCGCAAAGGCGCTCATCGCGGCAAAGCGGTATCCCGCGCCGCGGTTCGTACTTAATCCCGAAATTACGGACTTTTACGCGTTTACGCCGGACGACGTCAGTCTCGTCGGATATGAATACGGCAGCCTGCCGGAAGGAATGAAAATAGAAGTCGCGATATGATTTCGCGCAGATAAACGGAGAAAAAATGAAAGCGATACTGCACTGCGACGAGAAATGGGGAATAGGACGGAACAATACGCTGATGTTCCGCCTGCCGGCGGACATGGCGTTCTTCCGCGAGACGACGAACGGCAAAGTCGTCGTCATGGGGTCGAATACGCTGCTCTCTCTGCCCGGAGGCAAGCCGCTTAAAAACAGGACGAACCTCGTGCTCTGGCCGGGCGGCGACAAGGCGCGCGCGGCGGAGCTCGGCTATACGATAGCGGAAACGCTTGACGAGCTTAAAGCCGGGATAAGGAAATACCCGCCGGACGATGTGTTCGTGATCGGCGGAGCGATGATGTACCGCACCATGCTGCCTTACTGTTCGCACGTCCTCGTCACGCGCGTGTGCGCGGACGGCGGCGCGGACACGTTCTTTCCCGATCTCGACGCTTCGGACGGCTGGCGGCTCGTATCCGAAAGCGCGCCCGTCGAAGACAACGGTTATACCGAGCGGTTCTGCGTATACGAAAACGCGTCGCCGCTTGCGCTCTGACGGAGGACGATATGAAAATTTACGGAAGAAACGCCGTCGAGGAGGCGCTGCGTTCGGGCGCGACGGTTGACAGGCTGATAGTGAAAAAGGGCGTTGCCGACGCCCATGCGAACCGCATCGTCCGCGCGGCGAAAGACGCGGGCGTCCGCGTCATATTCCGTGAAGGCGCGGCGTTTGACAGGGAAGTTCCGCGCGGCGCGAACCATCAGGGTTTCGTCGCGGAAACGACGGAATTCGTTTATTCCGATATCGACGATATACTCGCGCTTGCGGAAGAGCGCGGAGAACCGCCTTTCGTAATCATTCTCGACGGCGTTGAAGATCCTCATAATCTCGGCGCGGTGATACGCGTCGCCGAATGCGCGGGCGTGCACGGCGTGATCATTCCCAAACACCGTTCGGTATCAGTCAACGATACCGTGGTCAAGGTTTCCAGCGGAGCGTCGCAGTACGTGCGCGTCGCAAAGGCAACCAATATCAACGATGCGGTAAAATATCTGCAGGAACGCGGCGTATGGGTGTTCGCCGCGGACATGGACGGCGAAAGTCTCTATTCCGCAGATATCACCGGGGCGGTCGCGTTCGTCATCGGCGGAGAGGGCAAGGGCGTTTCCCGCCTGACCCGCTCGCTCTGCGACGGAGCGGTGTCCATACCCATGTTCGGCAAGGTCAATTCCCTCAATGCGTCCGTCGCCGCCGCCGTCGTCGTCTATGAAAAAGTCCGCCGCGATCGGTTTGTTTGATTTTTTCGATGAAAGTTTTGCAGGGAAAACCCCCTTCTTTTCAAAGAAGGGGGTTTTCCCTGCACCCCTTCCTCCAAGAAACTTAAAGTCCTTATATGTAAAAGCTCAAACCCCGCTCGTTTTATATTCGTGCGGGGGTTTTGATTTTTAACATTGCATACCCGCGCCTGCGGCGTTTTATCGTGCGCCTTAATGGGAGTTTTCGGGGTTTGCCGGCAATCCCGTGAACAGGAAAGTCGTTGCTTGACGGGCAGCGTCCTTTTTGCGGAAAAAAGTTGTTTTTGTTCCGTTTAAGAAATTTTTAATGATATTCGAATGCGCCGTTAACGTCGTTCCCGTATAATATAAAGAAAATCGTAAGAAAAAGGCGGCGGAATGTCGCCGCCGCGCGCCTGCGGCGCGGGAGGCAATGAATGAATACATACGATATCACGGAAGAAAACGGCGTTGAAAGCAGACCGGCATATAAGCGCAGCGGAGTCGCGCTTGCCGTGCGCATTCTGTCGTACGCGGTTTGCGCGAATGCCGCGATAGTCGTCGCGGTACAGGCGGCGCAGGCGGGCAGAGTCGATCAGCGGTTTTTTTCTCCGTTCATAGCGCTCGCGCTCATGGGCGCGGTCGAAGGTACGGAGCGGCTTGCCGGGCTGCGCCTGCCGGCGGCGTTCGACGTGTCGCTGTTCCTTTTTATGGATGCTGCGCTCATCTTCGGCGGAACGTACGATTTTTATTCGGTGGTGCCGGGCTGGGATAAAATGCTGCATACGGCGAGCGGATTCGTGATGTATTTCATGGGACTTTGTCTGGGCGAACTGCTTGCCGGCAAAGCCTGCGGGGAAAAGCGGCGCGTCGTCATTGCGACGCTGTTCGCGTTCGTTTTTTCCGTAGCGATAGCAGGACTGTGGGAACTGTTCGAGTTTGCGGGAGACAGTCTGTTCGGCACAAACAATCAGGCGTGGCAGGGAGGACTGCTCGGCGAGACGGCGGACGGCAATTACATAGTGACCGATCCCCGCGGCAACGGGCTGATCGATTCGATGCTCGATATGCTGTGCGCTCTCGGCGGAACGGTTGCGATGTTCGTTCCCACGCTGGCGGCATGTCTTTGCAAGCCCGAAAGACTTTCCGCTTTCTCGTTCGTCTTTCTCGGCAGACGCTGAAACCGGAAGCGCGGCTGCGCGCGGGCGTGCCCGCGCGCTTTCAGGCGGCGTCCGATCCCGTCCCTTGCGGCGGGATTTTTTGCGCAAACGCGGCGCGCGGCGGACCGAAAAAACCGCAGCCGCGCCGCTTGTGCTTAAAATGCAATGAAAAAGAGTAAATTTTGCAATGGACAAATAGGGGGGGGGGCAGTGCTATAATACACATATGGGCGTTGGCCCGTGCGATGGGGAGAAGGGTTCCGGGTAAAACGGACGACCGACGTTTCCCCCGGATTTT
>CASEMM010000180.1 GCA_949289095.1 uncultured Eubacteriales bacterium
ATGCCATATGCGTCAAACGCCGCGGCAATAACGAATACGTGCTGTATGTGCACATCGCGGACGTTTCGTATTACGTCAGAGAACGTACGGCAATCGACAGGGAAGCCCTTAGACGCGGCACGAGCGTGTATTTCCCCGGAACGGTATATCCCATGCTTCCGCGAGAACTTTCAAACGGAATATGCTCTCTCAATCCCGGCGTGGACAGATTCACGCTGTCCTGCGTCATGAATATAGACAGACGGGGCAGAATGTCCGCTTCCCGCATCGTTCGCGGCATAATAAAGACGGTCAGGCGCATGGATTACGATACCGTGGCTGCGATCGTAGAAGGCGACGAAACCGCGCGGGCTGCCAATGCCGACGTGTGCGACATGCTGGATACTGCGAAAGAGCTTGCCGACATACTTCATGAAATGCGTCTGCGCCGCGGAAGTATAGAGTTCGATATCCCCGAACCTAAAATTACCCTGGACGAAAACGGCGTGTGCACCAATGTCGAGCGATACATTCATAAGGTCAGCCACATGATGATAGAGGAGTTCATGCTGGCGGCAAACGAAACCGTCGCCGAAACGTTCGACGGTCTCAACGTTCCGTTCGTTTATCGCGTGCACGAAGCGCCCCCTTCGGAAAAACAGCAGGCTTTCATAGAATATCTCGATACGCTGGGAATAAAATTCGGAGGCGGCGGACCGCGTGACTATGCGGAACTTATAGAGAAAGTAAAAGGCACTCCGGACGAACAGGCGGTATCGCGCACGGCGCTCAGGGCGATGTCCAAGGCGAAGTATGCGACTAAGGATACGGGACATTTCGGTCTCGCGCTCAAACATTACTGTCACTTTACTTCGCCTATACGCCGCTATCCCGATCTTCAGGTGCATCGCATCATAACCGATTTCATATCGAAGAGCGCGCGCAGCTCCCGTAACGGCAGAGCAATGAAGCGGTTCGAAAGTATAGCGGAAGAAGCCGCGTCCCGCAGTTCCGCGCGCGAGCAGATAGCCCTCGCCGCCGAGCGCAGAGCCGACGACGTCAAAAAAGCGGAATTTATGAGCGCGCATATCGGCGAACAGTTCGACGGCAGAATATCTTCCGTCACCAAATGGGGCGCGTTTGTAGAACTTCCGAACTGCGTCGAAGGTCTTATCCGCACGGAGAATATGGGAGCGCGTGCGGCGTATGACGAAACCCGCCGCATTATAGTGTGCGACGGCAGACTCTGGAACATAGGCAAAGAAGTGCGCGTCGTCTGCGACAGCGTCGAAAACGGCAAGGTGAATTTCATCCCCGTACTCGACGGCAAGCCCGTTCCATCAGGCAAAAAATCTTCTCAGGTTCGCGTCGGCGGAAAAGTCACGTCGCCGCGTACTTCGTCGAAAGATAAAAGTTCCTATCGCTGACGTTTATTTATTGCCGAATCCCGAATTAAGATACGAATACGAAAGTCCCGGTAACTCCGGGACTTTTTTCGTGCCCGTTTTCCGCCCGAATGCGCGGTCGCATATTTCCGTGTTTTTTGACCGATTTGCGGCGCGCGCGGAAAACCGCGTATATAAGTCAAAATAATTCCAAACAAATGTTCTAATTTTGTTTCGTCGCAAATCGCCCGGTGGTCACGAATATTAGAACATACATTGTAAAAATACCCCCGTGTGGTCAAGGATACCCGTTTTTGGGGCGGGTAGTGGTCATAAGTGAAAAAAAATTGCAACAAAATGGTTAAAAGTGGTTGACAGTGGTTAGATTATGTGTTAAGATAAGTATGTCATCAAAATACGGAAGGAGGATCTGTCGTGTTTTTATCGGGAAGATACAATCATCAGGTAGACGACAAGGGACGCATAAGAATCCCTGCAAAGTTCAAAGACGCGCTCGGATCTCATCCGTATATAACGGTAGGGCAGAACCACTGTCTGTATATATTCTCTCAGGACGAAGCTCAGCGCATTCTTTCCGACAGGTTCGGGGAAGTCGACGGATTCACCAAGGATTCGCGTCTGGATGCCATGAGACAGATCTTTTCAAGAGGGACTTTTCTCGAAGAGGACAAGCAGGGGCGCCTGACTCTTCCGTCCTGGCTCGTGAATTATGCGAAGATAAAAAAGAATGTCGTAAGCATAGGCATGAACAACAGAGTGGAGCTGTGGGACGAAGATACGTGGAATAAGTATGACTCCGAGATCGACGCCGATTCGCTGTTCGGCGGAGACGGAAAATGAATGAAACATTCTATCACACTCCGGTTATGCTCGGCGAAGTGATGAGCGAACTGAATGTGAAAGAAAACGGCATATATTTCGACGGAACGCTTGGCGGCGGCGGTCACTCTCTGGAGATAATGAAAGCCGGCGGCAGGGTGATAGCTACGGACCTTGACTCGTGCGCGATAGAATACGCAGAAAAGCGTTTCGAGCGCGAAGGCATGAGCGGCAGATACACGCTCGTGCGCGGTAATTTCAAAAACTTCACCGAAATTACCGATGAGCTGGGAATATCCGTTATCGACGGCGCGCTCCTTGACCTCGGCGTTTCCTCGCGGCAGCTGGACGACGGTTCGCGCGGATTCTCGTATCGTTACGATGCGCCGCTTGATATGAGAATGGACGACAGGTCGTCGCTGACGGCGGAAAAAATAGTAAACGAGTGGCCGGCGGACAGACTGATAAGGCTTCTTTACAGATACGGCGAAGAGAGTTTTGCACCGCGGATAGTCGGGGCGATAGAGCGCGAGAGAAAAAAAAGCCGGATAAAAACGACGGGTGAACTCGCATCGATAATATCGGCGAACGTTCCTTACCGAAAGAGCGGGCATCCTGCGAAAAAGACGTTTCAGGCTCTGCGCATTGAGGTGAACGGCGAGCTTGACGGTCTGGGCGAAGCGGCAGAAGCGATAGTGAAGAAACTTGCGGCAGGGGGCAGACTCTGTATCATAACATTCCATTCGCTGGAAGACAGAATAATAAAAAATACGTTCAGATTAATGTCTGCCGACTGTATCTGCGACAAGTCCGTTCCGGTATGCGTATGCGGGCATAAGGCGGAAACGCGGCAGCTTAAAGCGGTCAGGGCAGGCGGGAAAGAGCTCTCGGAAAACAACAGAAGTCACAGCGCGACGCTGAGAGCGGTGGAAAAACTGTAATATATCATAAGGCAGGGAAGTATAATGGTAACGAGCAGAAGACAGATCGAACACGAAGAA
>CASEMM010000181.1 GCA_949289095.1 uncultured Eubacteriales bacterium
CGTCTTGACAAATGCGGAAACAGGGTTTATACTAAACAGCGGAAGATGATGCCGATGACGGAAAACACGCTCAATATCGCCGTGGTGGAGGACGATCCCGCCGACGCAAAGGTGCTTCAAAAGTACCTTGCCGATTTTTTCGCGCACTCCGGGCGGAAGTGCAACGTCGAAGTGTTCGGCGACAGCGAGATATTTTATCAGACGTTTTCGCCCAAATACAACATAGTGTTCCTTGACATAGAGATGCCGCGCGTCAGCGGTATGGAGATCGCCCGCAAACTGCGTGCCGCGGACAAGGACGTCATCATCGTGTTCGTCACCGCAATGGCGCAGTACGCGGTGGAGGGATATGAGGTCAGCGCGTTCGACTACATAGTCAAACCCGTGTCCTACAAGGTGTTCGAGGTCAAGATGCGCCGCATACTCGAATCGCTTTCGGTGACGGGGGATAAGGAGATATGGATAAAGGTAATCGGAATGCGGCAGATGCGCATACGCATTTCGGAGATAAAGTACGTCGAAGTGGTGGGGCATGACTGCGTGTTCCGTACGGTGCGCGGCGACTTCCGCGTGTCCACGAGCATGACCAAGGTCATGAGCGAGCTTAAAGGCATGCCTTTTTCGCCGTGCAATCAGTGCTACCTCGCGCATCTTAAATACGTCACCGAGACGCGCGCGGATTTCGCCGTCGTCGGCGGGGACATTCTGCACATTTCGCGCGCGAAGAAAAAGGAGTTCATGCGCAGTCTGAACAACTACCTTGCGCGTTCGGCGGAGGAGTAGTCATGTACAGTCTGCTTCTTTTTACTTTCGAAATAACGGTGGCGGAGGTGCTTTTTTCGTTCGGACTGAAAAAACGCGGACTGTTCGCTCTGAGACTGCTCGCGTGGTTTGCGGTAATGGCGGGAGCGGCGGCACTCTGCATGCTTTTGCCCGACGTCGTTTTCGCAAACGCGCTCGTCATGTCCATGCTGTTTATAGGGCTTTTCATATTGTCCGTACTGCTGATGACGCTGTGTTACGACGAGCGTTGGGTGAACGTGTTCTTCTGCGGCATATGCGCCTATACCCTTCAACACATGGCGTACGGGTTCGCAAATCTTCTGATATCGCTGATATTGCAGACGCGCAGTCCCGTTCTGGATCTTTATTCGGGCGGCGGAGGGGCGAATATATTCGGCAACGAGCCCGCGCTCGTGTTTTTACTGTACTTTCTGTGCGTGTATTTTATATACGGCATATGCTTTCTGCTGTTTCGCCGCCGCGTCGGAAAGGACAGGGCGATAAACATAGACAATTCGCAGGTCCCCGTGCTTATAGCCGTCGGGCTTCTCGTGGATATCGCGCTGAATATGGTGTGCGTATACCTCGTCCCGAGCGACGTCGCGTTTATAGTCAACGTCATATTCTCCGTATACAGCTGTGCGGCGAGCGTGCTTTTCCTCACCGTGCTTTTCGGCATAGCGCGCAACAAAAAACTCGAAGAGGAGAAAAACCTCATCGAATACATCGCCAAAAAACAGGCGGATCTGTATGCGGTCAGCAAGGAGAACCGCGATCTCGTGAACATGAAAGCGCACGACATGAAGTACCTTCTGCGCGAGATGGACGAGAAAAAGCGCGTGCCCGAAGAGGCGCTCACCGAGCTTAGAAGCGTGCTTGCCGTCAGTGACACTTTCGTAAAGACGGGTAACGACACGTTGGATACGCTGCTTTCGGAGCGTAGCATGTACTGCGCGAACAACGGCGTGACGTTCACCTGTCTTGCCGACGGGAAAGCGGTGAGTTTTCTGACGGACGCGGATATGTACTCGCTTTTCGGCAACGCTCTCGACAATGCGACGGAAGCGGTGATGAAGATAGCCGATCCCGCCGCGCGCACGATAGGACTGCGCCTTGCCGCCGAGGACAAGTTCGTAACGCTCACGGTATATAACTCCTATGAGGGCGAGATAGCGACCAAGGACGGCCTGCCCGTTTCCGCGAAAAAGGACGCGGCTTTCCACGGGTTCGGCATAAAGAGCATAAGGTACACCGTGGATAAATACGGCGGGGATATGTCCGTGCGCTGGAAAGACGGCGTGTTTACGCTCAACATCCTTTTCCCCGTACCGTCGTCCGTCGGCGGCAAAGCCTGAAACTTGCAGATAAAAAGCCCGCAATATTGCGGAATATACGGAAAAATCGACCGAATATGCGCCGCGTATTTACAATGCGGCATTTTTATCGTAAAACGTATGTAGCGGAAGTCATCCCGTGGCTTTTGCCTATACGCGCGCTTTATCGCGCCATATAAAAGGAGGATAATAATGACGGGGATAAGAGAAAAACTGTCCAAAGTGCCGTATTCCGTGCTCATAGGCGCGGCGGCGATAGTCGTTTTCTACGCGACTCTCGCACTCGTTCTGACATGGGCGATATCGGACGGGATAGCGGCGGCGACGGGCGGCTCGGCAAGCATTTTCGACACATGGTGGCAGACGCTCATCTTTGTCGCGGATATCGTCGCGGGCGTGGTGCTCGTGCTTTCCGTTGCGGCAAAGATAGCCTTTGCGTCCAATCGACAGGCGAGCGTGCTCGAAAGAGTGTTCAATAAGGCCGTGTGGGCATTCGCGTGCGGCTTTTTCGTCATTCTGTTCGTGTTCTTCGCGGTGGGAGGAAACATCGCGGTAAACAAGTACAGCGGACCGATAAACAGCGCACTGGGGATCAACATCTGGCAGCGCGTCACCGATCCCGCGCTTATCGACGGGGAGACGGACAAGGAGTACTTTAAGTCCGACTTCGTCGAAAAGGACGAAAACGGCAATACCGTGTTCCGAGAGGACGAAGCGGGCATATCCCGCCCCGTTTACGACAATGAGGCGATGCTCGAATACGCGAGCGACGTTTCGGAGCGCATAGCGAGCGAGGGAAGCGTCGTGCTGTGGAACGACGACGTGGGCGGCTCGCCCGCGCTCCCGCTTGCCGAGGGCAGCAAGATAAGCCTTATGGGAAGCTCCGCATGCGAGTGGGCGCACGTCGGGCGCGGCTCGGGGCAGAAGGGCTTCAACCCGAAAAAGGGACTCGTTCAGGCGTTCGGCGACTGCGGTATCGCGCTCAATCCCAAGCTGGACGCAGAGCACCGCGACATAAAAAATTCCGATCCCGACAAGTACACCTGGTATAACTCCACTCCGCCCGCGTTCGACACCGTGACCGAGCTTCAAGAGGACAAGATACGCTCATACGGAGACGCCGCCGTCATGGTCATTTCGAGAAACAGCGGCGAGGGCGCGGACCCGTTCTGGTGGTTCGATCTCAACGATACCGAAAAGGACTACCTCACGAGGCTGGAAGGATATAAGGCGAGGGGCGCGATAGACAAGATAGTGCTGCTCATAAACAGCTCGAATGCCATGTCGTTCAAGAGCATAAAGAACTACGACATAGACGCGTGCGTGTGGATAGGCATGGGCGGAGACACGTCCTACGAACAGGCGGCAAACGTGCTTTCGGGCAAGGTCATGCCGAGCGGCAGGCTGGCGGATACGTTTGTCAGCGATATAGAGCGTTCAGAGCCCGCCTTCCCGCGCGACCAAAACCCGTCAAGCCCTTACGGCTATACATACGTCGGCTACGACGAGAGCGTGGTCGGCTTGCCCGCAGTCACGACGGCGGGAACGTATAACGACAAGTACCTCATCTATCAGGAGGGCATATACGTCGGTTACCGCTACTATGAAACGCGCTATGCCGACAGCGTCACCAAAGAGGGATCGAACGCCGATTCGACGGCGGGATCGTCGGACGGCGGCGCGTGGAGCTACTCGGAAGAAGTCGCTTTCCCCTTCGGCTACGGGCTTTCGTATACCACGTTCGAATATTCCGATTACGGCGTGACCGAAAGCGGCGACGCTTACGACGTGACGGTAAACGTCACGAACACGGGAGAGCGGGACGGCAAGGAAGTCGTTCAGATATATCTGCAGAAGCCGTATACCGCTTACGACGTACAGAACAAGGTGGAAAAGCCGGCGGTGGAACTTGTCGGTTTCACCAAAGTGGAGGTTCCGGCAGGAGAAACTGTCACGGCAAGCGTTTCCGTTCCCGCAAGTTCACTGAAAACGTACGACGCTTACGGTAAGGGAACATACATACTCGAAGCGGGGGATTACTATCTTTCGACGGGTAAAAACTCGCACGACGCGCTCAACAACATCCTCGCCGCGCGCGGTTACACCGTAAGCGACGGTATGGACGCGGACGGCAACGCCGCTTTTACCTATGAAATAAACGTCGCCGAGAACGACTATGAGACGTATTCGGTGTCCGAAAACGGCACAAAGATAGTCAACCGTTTCGACGACGTGGACCTCAACAGGTACGAGGGAACGGAAGATCAGCATACCGTCTACATGACGAGAAGCGACTGGTCCACTTTCCCGACGTCCAAGACCGATCTCGAAATGAAGGGCGAGAAGATGATCGCGGATATGCAGTACGGCACCCCCGTCGAGGCGCGGGAGGGAGACGTCATGCCCGTGTACGGCACGGTGACTGCGGAGTCCCGCTTGCAACTTTACGACATGATAGGCGCGGACTACGACGACCCGCGCTGGGAGAATCTGCTCGATCAGCTCACGTGGGAAGATCAGATGCGACTGCTGACCTACGGCTTCCGCATGATAGCGGGCGCGCCCAATGCGGGCATACCAGGCGGCATGGCGTATGACGGCCCCGCGGGCGTGGGCACTATGTGCTACCCCTGCGAGGTGCTCATGGCGTCCACGTTCGACATCCCGCTCATGAGCGAGCTGGGAAAGATATTCGGCACGGAGGCGATGCACCGCAACGTGCTCGGCGTATACGCTCCCGGCGCAAACATACACCGCACGGCGTCGGGCGGGCGCAACTGGGAGTACTACTCGGAAGATCCCTTCCTGTCGGGCAAAATGCTCGCGGCGGAAGTGCGCGGCATACAGCAGTCGGGAGTCATAGTGTTCACCAAGCACCTCGTGCTCAACGATCAGGAGACGACGCGCACGGGAGTATGCGTCTGGGCGAACGAACAGTCGATAAGAGAAATTTACCTCAAACCGTTTGAAACAGGCGTCGTCGAGGCGGACATGAACGGCATCATGACGAGCTTCAACCGTTTGGGTTGCACCTGGTCGGGGCGGCACAAGGGACTGCTCACCGACGTTCTGCGCGGCGAGTGGGGCTTTACGGGCGTAACGCAGACGGACTGCGTGTCCAACGGGCTCGAACACATGATAAACGAACACGCGGTGGCGAACGGACTGCTCAGCGGACAGAACCTCTGGATGAGTTACGGCGATCTCACCGTGCTGGATAACTATAAGGACAATCCCACGGTGGCGA
>CASEMM010000182.1 GCA_949289095.1 uncultured Eubacteriales bacterium
TGGAAAAACTGTAATATATCATAAGGCAGGGAAATATAATGGTAACGAGCAGAAGACAGATCGAACACGAAGAAGACAGATACGGCGGATTTGAACAGGATGCGCCCGTTACGGAGCGCACCGAGCGTCGCACGGTGAGCGACAGCGTCCGCAGAGTGCACGATGCGCCTGCGCGCGAAGACGCCGTTTCCGCGGATACGCGCCGTCCGGATATCGTTATGCGCCCCGCATCGCCGCGCGCACAGCGCGGTTACGACAGGACGATCGCTCCTTCCCGTCCTCAGCATCACTCGGACATCATGCCCGAAGTGCGGCGCGGGGAAGAGGTGAAGATCGTCAGGGAGCAGAAACTCACCGCGGCGACTAAGCGTATGCTTATCGTATATCTTTCGATCGTTCTTTCCATCGTCGTTGCCATAGTCATAACCGGAATAATTGCAGGAAGCCTCAGTTCGGACATATCTTCTCTCGAACGCAGCGTAAGCGAGCAGACCGCAGACCTCTCCGAACTCGAGGTGAACATAAGCGGCGTGTATACGGAAGCCAAGCAATGGGCGGAGGACAATATGGTAAAAGCGGAAGACGCAAATCAGGGTACATACGAAGAGCTTACGCCGTCAGACGGTTCCGACGTTTCGGACGAATTGTTCGACAGCATAAGAGATTGGGTCAATTCTGTATTCGGAGGCTGATTATTTGCGGCAAACAAACGGAATAACGGGGACGCGAAAGAGGTTATCTGCAATGGCTGTTGCGATAACCTTTTTATTTTTGTGTCTGCTGGTGCGGCTGACGGTTCTGCAGCTGTTTTCGGGCGGAATGCTCACGGAGCGTGCGGCGGATCAGTGGTACAGGGATCTTCCTCTGTCCGCTCCGAGAGGGCGGATATATGCGGATGGCGGCGAACTTCTTGCCGGGAACGATAAAGCGTATGACGTATACGTTCGTCCCAATGCGGTGACGGAGAAAAATCGCGCGGCTGAAACGCTTGCCGAGGCTCTCGGACGCACGACCGAATGGGTATCTGAAAAACTGGGAGAAAGACGCAGCGAAGTTACGCTTGCGCGCCGCGTCGATCCGGATACCGCCGACAAAATAGAGTCCGCGGAACTGTCCGGCATTTATTGCGTCGCGTCGTATAAGCGCAGCTATCCGTACGGAAGCATGCTGTCCAAGGTGATAGGATTTACCAATATAGACGGCGACGGGCAGAACGGCATAGAGGGGTATTACGACAAATATCTTTCGGGTACGGACGGGCGAGTGCTGTCGGCGGCGGATATGGCGGGCAGGGAAACCGACGGGGAGACCCGATATATTCCCGCAATCGCGGGCTGCGATCTGACGCTGACGGTAAACGCGGAAATACAGTCCTTTGCCGAAAGCGCCGTAATGGCTGCGCACGCGGAATGGCATGCGAAAACGTGCAGCGCCATAGTGATGGATGTGAAAACCGGCGGTATAGCGGCGCTCGCTTCCTATCCGTCGTACGATCTGAACGATGTTCCGCGCGACGATATCGAACTGCTCAACCTGCTTTCGAAGAATGCGTTGATAACCGACGTGTACGAGCCGGGATCGACGTTCAAGATAATCACTACCGCAGCGGCAATCGAAAACGGCGCGGTAAACGATTCGTCGCGGTTTTACTGCGGCGGCAGCATGACCGTGGACGGACAGCGCATACGCTGCTGGCGCTCCGCGGGACACGGTTCGCAGAATCTTGCGGACGGAGTTAAAAACAGCTGCAACTGCGTGTTTATGTCGCTTGCGCTTTCCCTCGGTACGGACCGGATGTACGAGGCGATAAACGATTTCGGTTTCGGCAGAAAGACGGGAGTCGATTTTTTCGGCGAAAGCGGCGGCATCGTGATGAAAGAAGAGAACGTCAAGACGGTCGATCTCGCCCGCATAGGTTTCGGGCAGGCGATAGCGGTTACTCCGTTGCAGCTGATAACCGCGGTAAGCGCGGCGGTGAACGGCGGAACGCTTTACGAACCGTATTTTCTCGGTGAAGTACGTTCTCCGGATGGCGAGACGATATATCGCAGAGAGCCGAAGGCCGTCGGCAATCCGATATCCGAGCGGACGAGCGCGCGGCTCAGAGAATTGCTCGTCGGCGTTGTGGAGAGCGGAGGCGGAACAAAAGCGCAGGTGGACGGCATAAAAGTCGGCGGAAAAACGGGAACCGCGCAGAAATATGAAAACGGCGCGATAGCGAGCGGAAAATACGTTTCATCGTTCATCGGATTCGCGCCTGCGGATGATCCGAAGTATGCCGTGCTGTTTATCGTTGACGAACCGTCGGGCTACACTTATTACGGATCTCTTACCGCGGCTCCGTATGCCGGCAGAATATTCGGGCGGATTGCGGACAGCGAGGGATGGGCAAGAGAGGAAGAGGATGAAAGAACATATATCGAAATGCCTGACGTTACGGACGAGGATATTTCTGACGCCGTTGCCGCGCTCGAAAAAGCGGGACTGAACGTCGAGACGACGGGGACGGGACGTGTGATTTCCACCGTGCCCGCCGCGGGAGAAACGGTGGCGTGCGGCGACGTCGTGCTCGTGCGCGGCGAGGACAGTTCGTGACGCGCGAAAAAGGGCAGCACGTGACGATGCGAAAAATGACAACTTTTGCCGCCGGCGTTCGTTCGCCGGCGCTTTGTATTATAATAATATCCGAAAGGGGGCGAGAGGAAAAATGCTCATAAAACAACTGACTGACTGCGATCTGAATACCGAAGCGAACGGAATAGGATACGGCGATAAGTGTCGGGAAGGCGATCTGTATTTTTGTCTGCACAGCGGCGACAGGCTCACGGCAGATATAATATTTGCGGAGAGCAGAGGAGCGGCGGCGATAGTATGTCCCGCGTCTTCCGTGCATTCTGCGAGGCACATACCGTCGTCCGATGTGCGCAGAAGCTTTGCACTTGCGTCGGCTGCGTTTTACGGCAGACCCGCCGATAAACTTACGCTCATAGGAGTGACGGGTACGAACGGGAAAACGACGGTTACGCATATCGTTCGCAGCATGCTCGAAGAGGCGGGGTACGCCGTCGGACTGATCGGAACAAACGGAGCGTATTTCGGCGAAAGACGTTATCCCTGTTCGCTTACCACGCCCGACCCGCCCGAACTGCATTCAATACTCGCATCCATGCTTGCCGACGGCGCCGATACCGTCGTAATGGAGGTTTCCGCACATGCTCTCGCACTCGAAAAAACGGAGGGCATACGTTTCGCCGTCGCCGCGTTTACGAATCTGACGCGCGACCATCTCGATTTTTTCGGCGGCATGGATGAGTATCGCAGCGCAAAACTGTCGCTGTTCACGCCCGCTCACGCGCACATAGGCGTGGTGAACGTAGACGACGAAACGGGCATGCGGATACTGCGCAATGCGGAAATTCCGCTTGTTACTTACGGCTGCGACAATCCGAGCGACGTCTTTGCCATAGATTACGCTCCCGATGAAAACGGCTGCACTTTCGTCGCCAATCTGATGGACGACGTTTCCGAAATGCACTACTGCGCTCCGGGCAGATATAATATGAGTAACGTACTCTGCGCCGCGGCGATAGCCAAAGTTCTCGGCGCGGAAACGGATGCCATAGCCCGCGGTGCTGGCAGGATGAGCGGAGTGGCGGGCAGATTCGAGATCATACGCGGCAGAGGAAAGCGCGTCGTTATAGATTACGCGCACACTCCGGACGGACTGGATAAAGCGCTGCGCGCGGTGCGCGAGATCACTCCGGGCAAGGTGATAACCGTGTTCGGATGCGGCGGCGACCGTGACAGAACGAAGAGGGCGGCAATGGGCGAGATTGCAAGCGAATTATCGGATTTCGCCGTAATAACGAGCGACAATCCGCGCAGCGAACCGCCCGGACGGATAATAAGCGAGATCGCCGCGGGTGTTCACGGATGCGATTACGTCGCAAAGGAGGACAGGCGCGAGGGCATCGAATACGCACTCGGCATGTGCGGAGAGGGCGATACCGTGCTCATCGCAGGCAAGGGACACGAAAATACGCAGGAAACGGCGGGCGTCAAGTCCCATTTTTCCGACGAAGAAACGGTGCGGGAGCTGCTGAAATGATAAGGGCGGCAATAGGCTTCGTGCTTTCTCTCGCTTTGTGTGCGGCGTTCATGCCGTTCGTCATATCCGTACTCGGAAAAAAGGGCGCGTCGCAACCCATACTCGGCTATGTGGAAAGCCATAAGGCAAAAAGCGGCACTCCCACCATGGGCGGAACGGGTTTTATTCTCGCCGCCGCCCTGCCGTTTGCGTTTCTGCTGCGCGGAGATCCGTCAACGGCTCTCGTATGCCTTATCGTGGCTGTCGGATACGGCGCTATCGGATTGACGGATGATCTGATGAAAGTTAAAAGCGGGCATAACAAAGGGCTTTCTGCCGGCTGGAAACTGCTGCTGCAGCTGCTTGTCGCATGTGCCGTTTCCGCTTACGCCGTATTCGGTTCGCCTGCGGGAACGACTGTATTCCTGCCCTTTACGGACAAGCCCGTTGATCTCTCGTGGTTTGCGCTGCCGTATTACGTATTCATATTTCTTGCGTTCACAAACTCCGTTAATCTGACCGACGGACTCGACGGACTCGCTGCGAGCGTGACCGAAGTGTTTCTGATGTGCTTTGCCGCGCTTCTCGTGGTCTGTTCCGGATTCGCGCCGACGGACGCGCAGATGAACGAACTCCTGCTTATTGCGGGTTTTGCGGGCGCGCTCGCCGGTGTTTTGTGTTATAACCGTTATCCCGCGCGCGTGTTTATGGGCGATACGGGCAGTCTTGCTCTCGGAGGGCTGCTTGCGTCGTTGTCTGTGCTGACGGGATTGGGGCTGTCGGCTGCCGTGATCGGTATAATGTACGTTCTCGGTGCGTTTTCGGTCATCGTGCAGGTGATCTCGTTCAGACTTACGCAAAAGCGCGTGCTGCTTATGTCGCCGCTCCATCATCACTTCGAACGAAAGGGAATACACGAAAACCGCATCGTGGGAGCGTATGTAGCGGTTACCGCTGCGGCCGGCGTTATCGTAGTCGTTCTTACCGCAGTGCTGTCATAAGTTCATAACCGACGCTTTTTTCTCATACAATGTACCATGATACCGAACGTAAAGAGAGCGCTCGTGCTCGGCGGAGGAGTGAGCGGACTGGGCGCGGCGGAAGCGCTGCGCGCGTGCGGCGCGGAAGTTACGGTTGCCGAAACGAAAGGCGCGCCCGCAGATATAGGTACATACGATCTGATAATCGTAAGCCCGGGCATACCGCCGTCGCATCCCGTGTTCGGGCTTGCGGAGAGGACGGGAGTGCCGCTTACGGGCGATATAGGTCTCGGCGCGATGATAAACACGGCGCCCGTCATAGGCGTGACCGGCACCAACGGCAAGACGACGACGGTAGGTATGCTCGGCGAAATATATGCTGCGGCGGGTATCGGAACCGCCGTATGCGGAAATATAGGCAGATCGTTCGCGGCATGCGCGGCGGCAGGCGGCTACGGACGTGCAATAGTGGAGCTTTCCAGCTTTCAGCTGCTTCACGCACGGCCTTTGCGGGTGCATATAGCGTGCATACTCAACATTGCGCCCGATCATCTCGATTATCACGGAAATATGCGCGCGTATGTAGAGGCTAAAATGCGCATCGCCGACGGACAGACTCCGGACGATTTTCTGCTCGTTCCTGACAGCGTGGATATTTCCGGAATAAGCGGAAAACCGACCGTTCTTACTGAGGGACGGGATTTTTATGCCGACGACGGGCTCGTCGTCATGGGCAGACGCATAATGCCGCTTGCGGAGATAGCGGCAAAGGGAAAGCACAATGCGAAAAACGCGCTGTATGCGGCAACGGCGGCATATGCCGACGGAGTGACGGAGGATGCGATATCTTACGCTCTTTCGCGCTTTCGCACGGGAGCGCACAGGATATGCGCTGCCGGAGAATACAACGGAACGTGTTTTTACGACGATTCAAAGGGAACGAATCCGGCAGCGACGCTTGCCGCGGCGGAGTGCATGTCGGGCAATACTGCGCTGATTGCGGGCGGCAGCGACAAAAACTGCGACTATGCGGAACTGTTCGAAAAATTGCCGGCGAACGTAACGGCAGTGTATCTGACGGGCGACAATGCGGAAAAAATGGCGTCCGCGGCCTTACGCGCGGGAGGAAGATTCGTAAAGATATGCGCCGCGTTGAGCGAGTGCGTGACGCTGTGCGCGAAAGGCGGATATGACAGCGTGCTGTTTTCGCCGGCGTCCGCCAGCTTCGACAGATATTCCGGATATGAAGAGAGAGGTAAGGCGTTTGAACGTGAAATCAGAAGACTTGTTTCGGGTACGGACTGAACGACTGCGCCGTCCTGACGTGCCGCTCTTCGTCGTAACCGTCCT
>CASEMM010000183.1 GCA_949289095.1 uncultured Eubacteriales bacterium
CCGGATACACGGCGTCCGGTCTGCCCGTCCGCGAAAAGAATACACCGAATACAAAAAAAGTCAACGCGAACGTCGTAAAAAGCACCGCGAACGTCGTAATCGACAGGTGCGGAGCGATCCGACCGACGCTTTGCCCGTGGAGCGCGCGGCTCGGCAACGCGAAAGCGGCGGCAATGCTGCCGCCGCCCGCAAGGCTCACGAACCGGAAAGAGGAAAGAGCAGATCTAGCGAAAAAACTCCGTTTTCCGCAGTGACGCTCACGCTGCCGCCGTATTTTTCGACGATGTGTTTTATGCTGCGCATTCCGTAGCCGTGGCGCGTTCTGTCCCCTCTCGTGACGGGCAGGCCGTCCTCGAACTCCACGCACCCCTCGTACCTGTTCTCCATGTGAACGGAAAAAAATCTGCCCGATACTCTGCTCGTTATGGATATGCAGCGTCTGTCCCTGTCGGCAATTCCGCGCACGCTCTCTATCGCGTTCGAAAGCGCGTTGCCGAACAGCGAATATATGTCAGACTTGCTCATGAACGACAGCGAGCCGCCGTCCATGACGCATGTCAGCGTTATATGATTCTTTTCGCAAAGCAGGCTTTTTTCCGTCAGCACCACGTCCAGAATATCGTTTCCCGTCTTTACCGTCGCGTCGTATATCATCACCGCGTCCTCTATCTCCCTGACGTACTCCTCGTCGGCAACGGAGCGCAGAGATGCGATCTGATGCTTTAAGTCGTGGCACTTGATGTTTATCATGTCTATATTCTCTTTGGACAGTTCGAACTGCTCTTTTTCGCGGCGCAGCAGCTCTTCCATGACCGCCGCGTCGCTCTGCGCTTTGTCCTTCTGCGAAATGCTGAACAGTATGCCGAGTATGAGCGCGCAGCTTATGACGGCATAAAGGCTCTCCGCCCAGAACGCGAGCGAACTGCGGGTGCTGTCGTCTATCGTTATGCGCGACAATCCCACGCACACGAACAGCACGGCAAGACAAACGAGCGTTTTGCCCCGCACTCCGCGCGCGCCGGCCGCGTCAGCTCCGAGAACGGTGAGCAGCAGCCGTCCGACGGCGAATACCGCAGCGCATGCGAGCACTTCAGTCGCCCACGACACCGCGACGATACTCACGCCCGCCGCGCGGCAGATCATGGAAGCCGCGTTGAAACCGAGATGCTGCATCGCGTAGCCGCCCGAACAGTAAAAAAGTATTATCCACGGCGGGTCGGAATAACAGATGGTCATGCACGCGAACGTCAACGCGAACACAAGCAGATAATACGCGAACTTGAACGCCGAATCGCCTATTCCGTCCGAACCCGCTCCGTATACGAATATCGCGCCCGTCGCCCATCCGTACAGCATGGAAACAAGCACTATCAGTTCTATGCACACGGCGATCCCCACCGCCAGACGCACGACGTATTGCCGCCGTCTGTGAAGATATTTGGAAAGCGCTATCTCTCCCGCAAGTATCTCCGCAAACATAAGCGTTATCGATACTATAGAACTTATCATACGCTTCCCCCGATATACCGCGCAAGTTCCGTCATGAACGCCGCGCGGCGCGAACGGCTCATGCGCAGTTCCTCTCCTGCGACGATTATGTCGTCGCCCCGCCTGTCCTCCACGTATTTGAGATTGACGAGATAACAGTTATTGCAGCGTACGAAATGATAGCGCATAAGCGACCGCTCCGCTTCCGCTATCGTTCCGCGCACGCGGAAATCTCCGTCGAACAGATGATATACGAGATCGTGATTGCTCGCCTCGACGTATTTGATGTCGCCGACGTTCACGCTGCGCGTGTCCGAACGGTTCGAAAGCCGTATCCTGCCGCCGCCTATCCTGTGGCTGAGCTCGCGGCACACACGGTCGAACTTCGTCATGAATCCGCCCGCGGTAACGGGTTTGAGTATGAAATCCAGCGCGCGCACGGAATACCCTGCAACGGCGTATTGAGCCATATTGGTCACGAACACGATTATAGCGTCGTCGCCCGCCGCCCGCACTTTCTCCGCCGCTTCCATTCCGTTCATTCCGGGCATGTCTATATCGAGCAGGAGCACGTCGAAGTCCTGCTTGTAATCTCCGAAAAAAGCGTACGCATCGGCATATCTGCGGACCTGCACGCCGTGACCGTGCTCCTCGGCATACCGCTCCACAAGTCCGGCAAGCATGTCGCGCGCAGCAGCATCGTCCTCAACGACAGCCGTTTTGAAATTCATCTTTCTTCCTCCGTCACTTTCCTCATCCCGTCAGCACTTGAATTATACACCCCCCCCCCGCCGATTGTCCATACTTTTTTATAAACGAGCTTTTTACGATGAATGTTTCTCAGGGGAAAAGGAGGACTTCCTTGCAAGGAAGTCATTGTTGCGCCGGTTGTTTGTCTGCGTTAAATTCGCGCCGTTTGTTTGCGTTCACACTCACGGCCGCGCTGTGCACGGCGCGAGTGTTCCTCGGGCATTGCGCGAACGCCGGCGGACGGGTGCAATAGTCGCGCCGATTGTTGATTTCCGTGCGGTGCTATGCACCGTACTCAATCAAGCGCGAACGCCAAATAGTTGCGCCGATTGTTTGTCTGCGTCGCGCGCACAGGCGTGCACAAGCACGCCGCGCGCGTTCCTTGGGCCTTGCGCAAACGCCAAAGGATTCATTGCGCGAGGGGGGATAAACCCCCTTGTTAAGGCACAGCCTTAACTGCTCGCGCGAAGAATATTACAACCTTATATGAAAAAAGAAACAATCGACATCTTGCTTCTTTTCTGCGGCTTGTTTCGTACCGCAAAAGCATAATCCGTCTGATTAAGCGATTATGCAAATCAAGCAACCTATTCCCGAGAAAGCAGCGATTGCGGGTCCTTGCGGACGGCGAGTTACGGAGTTGCGATTTATGCGGCTTGTTCCGTACCGCAAAAGCCTTACTTGCTCACCGCAAGGTGCGGCTCTCGGAGCGTGCGGAGCATAAGCGGTCGGCATAAGGTGACCCTATGCCGACCCGAGAACGCAGTAGATTCGCGAAAAGACGCCGCAGGCGCGGTTAAATGCAACGCATTTTAAAGTATCTTATCGCGCAGGGACTGCATGCGTACGTCGAGGGAATAGGCGATATCGGCGCATTC
>CASEMM010000184.1 GCA_949289095.1 uncultured Eubacteriales bacterium
GAGATAACCGCGTCCAATCTGGCGGCGCGTCTCGGACGACCTTCCGGCGGAGCCATATGCGCAAGCGGATTCGTAAACCGCAATTCGGTAATGTACATAGTTTCGCACATAACTTTCGGAGCGGACGGAACGCTTAATGCGATCGGCGTCAAGCTCGACGGTTCGGTAGCGGACAGTCTGAGCATAACGGATTACTCCGAGACGACGGGCGTAACGGTGACGGATACGTTGACGGAGGTATGATATGTCGCTGAAATTCAACGGCACAACCGTTCCGTATTCGGGCTATGCGGATTTCAATCGGAAGTCTCTTCTCAAGATATCATACAAAGGAAGAGTCGTGTGGCGCAAGACCGTAGACGGATGGGCTGTAATATTCTCCGGAAAGAAGTCGCTGTCGGATACGGGCAGTATCGTGCTCGCGGATATAAACTCCGGCAGCGCCGTGCGCCTGACTGCGAAAGTGAGATTTTCGCAGCAGGTAGCGGGCGGGACGAAGACGTATACCGACTACGCGCTGACCGACGCCGAACTGCCGGCGAGGATCGCCGACGGTCCCGCGTCCGTCGTATTCACGGTCGAAGACGGCGCTTTGCACATCGAGTTTAATCCGTATTCGGATTCATACAAGGGCACCGTTACGGATTACGTTCCCGAAAGCGCGGAGATCACGGAGGTGAGCATACAATTATGAAAATATCCGTTATAATACCCGTACACGATCTCGGCGAAAAGATACTGCCGTGCCTTAACAGCATATACGCGCAGGATCTTCCGAAGTCCGAGTATGAAACGCTGGTCGTCTTTGATTCCTGTACCGACGACTCCGAAAATGTGGTCCGCGAATGGGTCAAACAGCATTCGGACATGCGGATACGCGCTTTCCGCACGAATTGCAGCTGTCCCGGAGGGGCTCGCAACGTCGGGCTGGATAACGCTCTCGGCGAGTTCATACTGTTCGTAGACGGCGACGATCGACTTATGAACGATTCGGCAATGACTATCCTGTATAACGCGGCGCAGGGACACAACGCCGTGCGAATGACCGACCACGGACTGAGCGGCGGCACCGTAAAGTTTTCCAAACGTCTGACTATGTGGCTGCACTTCTTCTCGCGCGAGCTCATAGGCAGCGACAGGTTTACGGATATGCTGCTGAACGAGGATTTCGAATTCGTCAGACGCATACGCAATAAGCCCGGATACAACGAAGCCACGGTGGACGTTCCGCTCTATTTTTATAACTATGACCGCGCGCGTATGATCGCAAGGATAGAAAACGTGATCGGGCTTTCCCGCGAAAGAGCGAAACAGGGGCTGCCGCCTTTGTTCGTCAGCGACGAGTTTATTCCCGACGAAATGGACGAAAGCGCAAAGGCGCGCATAAGGCAAAGCGCCGTATGGGCTAAGGACAAATGAAACTCGCCGAGCCGTATGTGTTCGATTGGGACAGGATACAGCACAAAGACGGGTATCATATAGAGTATTCCATAACCGACATATGCAACCGCAACTGCGCGTGCTGTTCGCATCTCGCACCGCTCGCGAAGTCGCCGAACTTCGTTACGGAAGAAGAGTTTACCCGCGTCGTGAAAATCATGCGGAAAGTCGTTCCCGACGCGCATACGTTCTGGCTGACCGGCGGGGAACCGACGCTGCATCCGCGCTTTACGGGATTGCTCGGCATATTGCGGGATATTTACCCGGATATTTACGTCGGCATTTACACCAACGGCATGACACTCAAAAAGTACGAATACGACGAAGGCTTTTGGAGATCGATGCGAGAGAACGGCATAGTGTGGGGCGTAACCGGGTATGACCGCAGCAGGGAATATTTCGAGGAGCTTTTCGGCAGACACGGCTGCGGAAACAACCTCGCATATATGCACGGCGGCAGAATGTTCTTCAATCTCACGAACTATTCCCGCGGACAGCCCGTTTCTCGGGAAAAGTACGAAAAGTGCGG
>CASEMM010000185.1 GCA_949289095.1 uncultured Eubacteriales bacterium
GACTTCGCCGTCGCGCAGGAGTTCCGCACACTTCGCTATGTTTTCTTCCGTTGATTCGAGAATAACCGTGTCCATGGTATAACCCTCGGTCGTTTGTCTATAATCCTTCGTATGAATACGAATATCGGTGCTTATCTTGACAGATGCGGACTCAGGCTGCTCATACTCGTCGCATGTTTCGCTTTCGTCAACGCTTTTACGGACGACGCGCCTCTGCGCGTATTTGCCGCCGTCGCAGCTACGCTCGCAGCTGCCGGCGCGCTCGACCGCGTTCTTCCGCAGCCGGAAGCGTGTGCGCGCATCCGTACGCCTTCGCTCCGCGGTTTTGCGGAAGCCGCTTTCAGACGGTCAAACGCCAAGAGGTTTATCACCGCCGCTCTTCTGCTCGCCGCAGCCGCTTTCTTTCTCCCCTTTCGTATTCCTTACATCGCCGCCGCCGGCGTTCTCGCCGTCCTTGCAGCCGTCTGCCTCTCCCGCAGAAACTGAAGCGCCGTCGGAAAGCCGCGGTCCGTCCGTACGTCCGCCGTCCGCAGAATCTGCAGCGCGCGAGGATTCGTCCGGCTCTTTTTCGCCGTCCGGAACCGCCGCCGGCAACGATCCGTCCACGTCCGCCTTTGCCGGCGCATCTTCATCTTCCTGCTCTTCTCCGGACGAAGACCGGGCCGCCGTCTCTTCCGCAGCCGTTACTTTTTTATTGAGAACGTAAGCGGGAATGAGAAATATGAGTGTGGCGACGAAAAGCACGAGAGTGAGCGGGTTGAGCACCGCCCTCATGCTTTCCGAATCGAGATTGAAAAGCAGTATGCACAGACTCACCGTAAACGCCACTGCGCAAGCAAGACCGATGTAAGCAAGTATTCTGCATATCGTCTTGATTTTCATTCATATATCATAACACAAAAAAACGGAGAAAAGCAAGCGAAATAGGCTTGACAAGCCAATGTTAATGTGGTATTATCTGTGTATATTTCGATGAGGAGCGTCGAGCATGAGTAGCTGCGTACATCCGCGTCCGTACCGCGGGCAGCGAAAGGGCATCGTCGCCGAGATCGGTACGTCCGTCGGAGGGCGCAGCGGTCGGGCGCCGAAGAGAATATCGCGGCGACTGTCACGCGCAAGCGTGGAGAGCATTGGAAGCGTCATACGTTTTTCGAGGTCCTTATCGAAAGATAAGGGCTTTTGTCGCCCTGTTCCGAATACAATTTACCGGAGGATATCATGAAACAGTACAAAGTCGCCGTTGTAGGCGCAACCGGCATGGTCGGCAGAAAAATGCTTCAGGTTCTTGCCGAACGCAAATTCCCCGTAGGCGAACTCATTCCCTTCGCTTCGGCAAAGAGCGCGGGCAAAGAAATCGAATGGTGCGGAAAGAAGTACACCGTCGTCGAAACGACCGACGAAAACATAAAGCGCGCGGGCGCGGAGATCGTCATCATGAGCGCGGGCGGCGCGGCAAGCGGCAGATTCTCCCCCGTCTTCGCGGCGGCGGGCGGCATCGTCATCGACAATTCCGCATACTGGCGCATGGACGAAAACGTTCCCCTCGTCGTTCCCGAAGTCAACCCCGATGACGCGTTCGTTCACCCCAAAGGCATCATAGCAAATCCTAACTGCTCTACGATACAGGCAATGGTGGCGCTCAAACCGCTGCACGACGCGTTCGGCATAAAGCGCGTCATATATACGACGTTCCAGGCGGTTTCGGGAGCGGGTGTCAAAGGTTTCGACGATCTCGATAACGGAATGAAGGCATACGCCGACGGAAAAAACGATTACGAACTCAAAAAGTTCCCCCGCCCGATAGCAGGCAACTGCCTGCCCGAAATAGACGTTCTGCTCGACAACGGGTATTACAAGGAAGAGCAGAAAATGATAGACGAAACGCATAAGATACTTCATGCGCCCGACATGAAAGTTACGGCTACGTGCGTACGCGTCCCCGTGTTCTACGGTCACAGCGAAAGCGTGAACATCGAGTTCGAAAAACCCGCATCCCCGGAGGACGTGCGCGCCGTGCTCGGAAAAGCGCCCGGTCTCGTCGTCATCGACGATCCCGCGAACCACGGCTATCCGACGGCTCTCGAATGCGCGGACAAGGACGAAGTGTTCGTCGGACGCATCAGACGCGACTTCACGGTGGACAGCGGAATCAATATGTGGATAGTTGCGGACAACATCCGCAAGGGCGCGGCAACCAACGCCGTGCAGATAGCGCAGCTGCTTGTCGGGAAAGACTGCGCGAGATAACATCCCCGCCGCCGACCGCGGCGAAAAGGAGCAATCATGAGCATATTCAAAGGGGTGGGCGTCGCACTCGTGACGCCTATGGATGAAAACGGGATCAATTTCCCCGAGTACGGCAGACTGATCGATCGCGTTCTCGCGGGCGGCGCGACCGCGCTGTTCGTCGGCGGAACGACGGGAGAGCCCGCCACTATGACGAAAGAGGAACGCATATCCATGTTCCGCTTCGCGGTAAAGCATGCCGCCGGACGCGCACCCGTCATTATAGGCACCGGCAGCAACAATACCGCGTCGGCCGTAGAAATGAGCCGCATAGCGGAAGCGGAGGGCGCGGACGGACTGCTCGTCGTCACTCCGTACTATAACAAGTGCACGCAGAACGGACTCGTCGCCCATTATACGGCGATAGCCGACGCGGTGAACATTCCACTGGTACTGTATAACGTTCCCACCCGCACCGGCGTCCGCATACAGCCCGCCACCGCGCTCCGCCTGTCCGAGCACCCCAACATAAGGGCGATCAAGGACGCGAGCGAGAATATAGACGATCTGCTCGAAATGTGCAGGGTCTGCCGCGGCAAGCTGGACATTTACAGCGGCAACGACAGCTACACGGTGTTCCTGATGGCGCTCGGCGCTCTGGGCGTCGTGTCCGTCGTCGCAAACGTCGTCCCCGACCGCATGAGAGCGATAACCGACGCGTGCTTTGCGGGCGACTATGCCGCCGCGCGAGAACTCGCGTTTGCGCTCGATCCGCTCGCAAAGGCACTGTTCTGCGAAGTCAATCCCATTCCCACCAAAAAGGCTCTCGAACTGATCGGAATCAAAGCGGGAAAACCCCGTCTTCCACTTACCGAACTCGAACCCGCTCATACCGAAATGCTCGCAAAGGTAATGAAAGAGCTGGGAGTGATCGAATAAGCCGCATGCGGCCAGGATAAACATATAAACACATACATACCGTATATGCCGCTTCCGGTTCGTCCGGAGGCGGTTTTCCGTCACTTGCTGCAGTTCCCTGCGAACGGAAGTCTTTTATCTTGCCGAGGAACGCGGCATTTGCGATTGCGCCGCGCGTCCGGATAAGCGGCAAACAAATGTCGAAAAACGCAGAAAACAGTCGTTTTATGTTGATTTTTTCCCGTGAATAGTATATAATAAACATCGCATTATAATATCGAGGTCACTGCGGAAGAGGATGAAAGCAAACAACGATATTCCCGGAGGAGGACTGCCGCCTTTCTGGCAGGTCGCGGACAATCCCGCCCCCGGACAGGGATGGAGCAAATTCGGACCCGTTCACTGGATATGGCTTGCCGTAGGCGCGGCAATGATCGTCGCGCTCGTTTTCCTTTACGGAAAACTCGGACGAAGAGGACGGCGCGTCATGGCGTGGACAATAGTAATCCTGCAG
>CASEMM010000186.1 GCA_949289095.1 uncultured Eubacteriales bacterium
GTACGCCTCCCGTGGAAGAGCTTACCTGCGGTAGCGTCATAGCATCCATAGAGCGGCTCGTTCCCGGCATAAAGCTGGACGGAATGCTTTCGGCGTTTACGTCGGGCATCAACGCCGCCATAAACAACATGACGGACGTACTCGGAGATTTCCGTTTCGTGGCAAGCAACTGATGTTCATAGAGCGGCTGAATATAAGCGATTACAGAAATTACGCGTCTGCAGAGATATTTCCCGGCAGGGGCGTAAACCTGTTTATAGGGGATAACGCGCAGGGCAAGACCAATCTTCTCGAAAGCGTGCGACTTGCAAGCGTAGGGCGCAGCAATCGCACGACGCGCTGGCAGGATCTCATACGCTGGGGCGCGAAATGCGCGTCCGTGAACGTGCGCGTCCGTGCGGAAGCGGGTGCGGACGAGGTGACGGTGAAACTGGGACAGACTAAGGAAGTGCTTGTCAACGGTTACCCGATAACGCGCATGGGCGAACTGATGGGCATAGTCAAAACCGTGCTGTTCACTCCGGACGAGCTGCGCATAGTCAAGGAAGGTCCCGGCGAACGCAGGCGGTTCGCGGATATCGCGCTCTGCCAGCTTTCCCGCGGGTACTTTTATACGCTGACGCGGTATAACCGCATTCTTTCGCAGCGCAACAGACTGCTGAAAGGCGAGCCGACGGACGCGGAACTGCTCGTGTGGGACATGCAGCTTGCGCGCGAAGGAGCGAAGATAACGCGCACGCGCCGTATATTTGCCGAACGCATTGCCGCGATTGCGAAAGACGTGCACGGCGATATATCCGGGGGAGAAGAGCTGACCGTCGGTTATGAGGGTGCGGACGGCGTCGATACGGCGGAAATAGAAAAGGAGCTTTTGAACGCGCTTGAAAAGAGCCGTGCGCGCGACAGGCAGTTTTCCGTGACGCACGTCGGTCCGCAGCGGGACGATCTGTCCATTCGTTCGGACGGCGTGGATCTGCGCTCGTTCGGCTCGCAGGGGCAGCAACGCAGCGCGGCGCTTTCGCTCAAACTCGCGGAGATGGAACTGCTCAAAAGCGAGAGCGGGGAATACCCCGTGCTTCTGCTTGACGACGTGCTCAGCGAACTGGACGAAAAGCGGCAGAGCAAACTCATAGAAAGGATAAAGGCATATCAGACGATAGTCACCTGTACGCATCTTCCGGACGACGTGCGTATGCGCATGGGCGGCGTGACGGAATTCGAAGTGCGCGGAGGACGCGTGGCGGATAAAGGAGAAATCATTTGAAAGACGGCATATACAAAGTCGCGGCGGCGACGCCGCACATCCGCGTGGGCGACTGCAATGGCAATGCGGAAAAGATCATGCGGCTCATAGAACGTGCGGAGAATGCAGGCGCGAGCGTGCTCGTGCTGCCCGAACTGTGCGTGACGGGATACACGGCGGGGGATTTGTTTCTGCTCGACAGCCTTATAGGAGGCTCGGAGGAGGCCGTGGACCGCATTGCGGATTTTACCGAGGGAAAGGACGTCGTGGTCGTACTGGGTGCGCCCGCGATGATGCGCGGCAAACTGTATTCGGCGGCGTTTTTCATACAGCGCGGCAGAGTACTCGGAATCGTTCCCAAAGCGCATGTTCCGAACTATTCGGAGTTTTACGAGGCGCGTATGTTCGCCGCTTACGACGGCGATAACGATTTCGACGAGAAGCTGAACTGTCCGTTCGGCACGAAGCTCATATTCGCGGAAAAGGACGGTCCGCTTGCCATAGCGGCGGAGATTTGCGAGGATCTTTGGGTCCCGGACAGTCCGTCTGTCGTGCATGCGCTCGCGGGCGCGCTTGTCGTGTGCAATCCGTCCGCGTCCGACGAAACGATAGCCAAGGCGGATTACCGCCGTTCGCTCGTCGCCATGCAGTCCGCAAAGCTGTGCTGCGCGTATATTTATGCCGACGCAGGCAAGGGCGAATCAACGACGGACACCGTATATGCCGGGCATAATCTCATTGCGGAAAACGGCAGGATAGCCGCGGAGGGCGAGCCTTTTGCGGACGAATTCATTCTTGCGGACATAGATCTGCAGTTCCTCGCGCACGAGCGGCGGCGCATGACGAGTTTCGGCTGCGGGCGGCGCGCGGGATATACGGAAGTGCGGTTCGAACTGAATAAGCGGGAAACGGTGCTCGAAAGGAAACCGGACAAAAACCCATTCGTACCCGCCGTCAAGGGTGACCTCGACAGGCGCGCGGAGGAAATACTCCGTTTGCAGACGGCGGGACTTGCGGGGCGCTTGTCCAACTGCGGCATAAAACGCTGCGTCGTGGGCGTGTCCGGGGGATTGGACAGCACGCTCGCGCTGCTTGTCGCCGTCCGTGCCGTCGATGCCGTCGGTCTGCCGAGAAAAAACATAACTGCGGTGACGATGCCCTGTTTCGGCACGACCGGCAGAACGCGGCGCAACGCAGAGGCTCTCTCACGCGCGCTCGGAACGGATTTCCGCGTCGTGGATATAGGCGAGAGCGTGAAACTGCATCTGCGCGATATCGGGCACGACGGCAGCACGACGGACGTCGCATACGAAAACGCGCAGGCGCGCGAGCGCACGCAGGTGCTGTTCGACATAGCCAACATGACGGGCGCGGTGCTCGTCGGTACGGGGGATCTTTCCGAGCTCGCGCTCGGCTGGTGCACTTATAACGGCGACCACATGAGCTCGTATGCGGTCAATGCGTCCGTTCCCAAAACTCTCGTGCGTCGGCTCGTCGCATATGAGGCGGAGCGTCTGCCTGCGGTATCCGACGTTCTGCGCGACGTTCTGGATACGCCCGTCAGTCCCGAACTGCTGCCTACGGGCGGAGACGTCGTCGTTCAGCCGACGGAAGAGATCATAGGTCCTTACGAACTGCACGATTTCTTTCTCTATCATCTCATACGCCGCGGTTCGTCGCGCGCCAAGATACGTCGGCTCGCAATCGCCGCGTTCGAGGACGAGTATTCCGCGGAAACCATAGATAAGTGGCTGGGCGTGTTCTTCCGACGGTTCTTTTCGTCCGCGTTCAAGCGCAACTGCCTGCCCGACGGCGCGAAAGTGGGCAGCGTTTCGCTCTCTCCGCGCGGCGACTGGCGCATGCCTTCGGACAGCGCCGTTATCGAGTAGAGCTAATGCTTTGCATTTAACCGCGCTTGCGGTGTCTTTTCGCGAATCTACTGCGTTCTCGGGTCGGCATAGGGTCACCTTATGCCGACCGCTTACGCTCCGCACGCTCCGAGAGCCGCAGTATTCACTGCAAAAATCCATCCGCAATCGCTGCTGTCGCCGGAATAGGTAACATTGCTTGTATAATTGCTTAATGATAAAGTAGCACATAGCTAAAAGAAACAAGGTGTCGCTTGTTTCTTTTTGCATAT
>CASEMM010000187.1 GCA_949289095.1 uncultured Eubacteriales bacterium
CGGATGCCGTTTATTTATTCAGCAGACCTCCGCGCGCTATGATCGCGCGTATTTCGGGAGGGAAAGGCGGAACGGAATACTCACTGCCTTTGGTGACGTTTCTTATCTTTCCCTCCGCAAGGTCGACTTCCATTTCGTCGCCGTCCTCCGCTTCCTTCGCGGCGGCGGGGCATTCGAGAATGGGAAGTCCGATATTTATGCAGTTGCGGAAGAATATACGCGCAAAGTCGCACGCAATGACGCACGCGACGCCGCTTGCCTTTATTGCGATGGGAGCGTGCTCGCGCGACGAACCGCAGCCGAAGTTTTTCTCCGCGACTATGAAGTCGCCCGGTTTTACCCTGCCGACGAATCCGCGGTCTATATCCTCCATGCAGTGCGCTGCGAGCGCGGCGGGGGAGGAATCGTTGAGGTATCTCGCGGGGATTATCTCGTCGGTGTTCACGTTGTCCCTGTATTTATGTACGAAACCTTTCATGATGTCTCCTTTCGTTAAAGAACGCCTATTCTGCCGAGCACGGCGGAGCATGCCGCGACGTAAGGGGAGGCGAGGTATATTTCGCTGTCCGCCGCGCCCATGCGCCCGACGAAGTTGCGGTTGGTGGTGGCTACGCACTTTTCTCCGCTTGCGAGTATGCCCATATAGCCGCCCAGGCAGGGACCGCAGGTGGGAGTGGATACTACCGCGCCCGCCTCTATGAACGTCTTTATCAGTCCCTCTTCGAGCGCCTGCAGGTAAATGCTCTGCGTCGCGGGGATAACTATCGTGCGAACGCCGTCCGCGACTTTGCGCCCTTTGAGCACTTCCGCCGCCGCGCGCAGGTCGGATATGCGCCCGTTGGTGCAGCTTCCTATAACGACCTGGTCTATCTTTATATCGCCGGTCTCGCTCACTTTATGCGTGTTTTCGGGCAGGTGAGGGAAGGATACGGTGGGTTCGAGCGAGCCGAGGTCGATGATAACCTCTCTCTCGTATTCCGCGTCCGCGTCTGCCTCGAATACTCCCGGGGCGCGCTTGCAGTGCTCTTTGAGATATGCGAGCGTGACGTCGTCGCATGCGAATATGCCGTTTTTCGCGCCCGCCTCTATCGCCATGTTGCATATCGTCAGACGGTCGTCCATGGTCATGTCCGCGCAGCCGTCGCCCGTAAATTCCAGCGACTTATACAGCGCGCCCGACACGCCTATGATTCCGATGAGGTGAAGTATGACGTCCTTGCCCGAAACGTGCTGCTTTTTTCTGCCGCGCAGCACGACTTTTATCGCGGACGGCACTTTGAACCACGCTTTGCCCGTCAGCATGCCGTACGCCATGTCCGTCGAGCCGACGCCGGTGGAGAATGCGCCGAGCGCGCCGTAAGTGCAGGTGTGGGAATCCGCGCCGATGACGAGGTCGCCCGCGCAGACCAGCCCTTTTTCGGGAAGCAGCGCGTGTTCTATGCCCATCTGCCCGACGTCGAAGAAGTTTTCCACGCCCTGCGCCCGAGCGAATTCGCGGCAGCACTTGCACTGCTCCGCGCTCTTTATGTCCTTATTGGGCACGAAGTGATCCATGACGAGAGCGATTTTGCTCTTGTCGAATACCTTGCCGCCGCCGTGCGCTTCTATTTCCTTTATCGCAACGGGGGAGGTGATGTCGTTGCCGAGCACGAGGTCGAGGTCGGCTGTGATGAGCTGACCTGCGACGACATTGTCGAGACCCGCGTGCGCGGCGAGTATTTTCTGCGAAAGCGTCATTGCCATGTTTGTTTCCTTGTGTCTGTCAGAATTTCTTTTTCATTACCGCGCCGTGAGGAGCGTCGGTGACGAGGTAGGAGTATCTCAGCATATATCCCGTCGGATTGACTTCCTTGGGTCTGAATTTTTTCATGCGCGCGGCTATTTCCTTTGCGGGAACGTCGAGATCCAGCTTGCCTGCGGGGATGTCTATCTTTATCTTGTCCCCGTCGCAGATTATGCCTATCTTGCCGCCCGCAGCCGCTTCGGGAGCGACATGCCCTATCGCCGCGCCGCGCGTCGCGCCGGAGAATCGTCCGTCCGTAATGAGCGCGACGCTCGCGTCCAGTCCCATTCCCACGAGCGCGCTCGTGGGCGAGAGCATTTCGCGCAATCCCGGACCGCCTTTCCGACCGTCGTAGCGAATGACGACGACGTTGCCCGCCGTTATCTCTCCGCCCATGATTCCGCGGACGGCGTCCTCTTCGCTGTTATAGCACCTGGCAATGCCCGTGAATTTAAGCATCTCTTTTCTGACCGCGCTGCGCTTGACGACTGCGCCGCCTTCCGCTATATTGCCTTTGAGGAACGCCAGCCCGCCCGTAGGCGAGAGGGGAGCGTCGCAGGTGTGTATCACTTCGGGATCGGTTATTTCCGCATCGGCATAGTTTTCGGCGAGAGTCTTTCCGTTTACGGTGAGCGCGCTGCCGTCTATGAGGTTTTTGCGCGCGAGTTCTTTGAGCACAGCCATGATGCCGCCGGCTTTGCCGAGAGCGTCCATGTCGTATTCGGATGCGGGCGAGAGTTTGCAGAGGTTGGGCGTGACTTCCGCCGCCCTGCGGAACATGTCGTAGTTGAGTTCTATGCCGCATTCGCTCGCTATCGCTATGAGATGAAGCACGCTGTTGGTGGATGCGCCTATCGCGTTGTCGCACGCTATGGCGTTGCGGAACGCGCGCTCCGTGAGTATCATGCGCGGCGTAACGTCGTCGGCGACGGCTTTCATTATGGTTTTGCCGGCCTCTTTCGCAAGACGCAGGCGCGCCGAACTCGTTGCGAGGATCGTTCCGTTGCCGGGCAGAGCTATGCCGAGCGTTTCCATAAGGCAGTTCATGGAATTCGCCGTATACATTCCGCAGCATGAGCCGCAGCCGGGGCACGCGCAGTCTTCGAGACACGAGAGTTCGTCGCGCGTCATTTTGCCCGCCTGCGTCGCGCCCACCGCTTCGAACATTGCGGAGAGCGAAACTTTATGCCCTTTGTATACGCCGGATTCCATGGGACCTCCGGATACGAGCACGGTGGGTATGTTTACGCGTGCGGCGCCCATGACCATGCCCGGGACGATTTTGTCGCAGTTCGGAATGAGAACGGCGCCGTCGAACGCGTGACCTATGAGCATGGTTTCCACGCTGTCCGCAATAAGTTCCCTGGAGGGGAGCGAGTATTTCATTCCCGCATGTCCCATCGCTATGCCGTCGCACACGCCTATCGAAGGCACTACGAACGGCGTGCCTCCGGCGGCGTAAATGCCTGCTTTGACGGCGTCCGCGATGCGATCGAGATGCATGTGTCCGGGTACGATGTCGCTCTTTGCCGAGATGACGGCTATGAGAGGTCTGGAAAGTTCCTCGTCCGTCATGCCGAGCGCCTTATACAGCGAACGCTGCGGCGCTTTGTCTATTCCCTGCGTAAGATTCTTGCCCATTTGCGATATTCCTTCCGGCGGGAAATCCGCCCGCCGATCGTTATGTTCATTAAATTATAACCCCGTTCGCCGAAATCGTCAAGGCATTTTGACCGGAATATCGAAAATCGGAGCGCAAATCGCCGGAACAGCGTATAAAAAAGCGAATTTTTCTTGACAGCCGGCGCGGATAATAATATTATTTATAAGGAATGAACGAACCGGAGATAAATACCGCCCCGGGGCTTCGCCTTGAGGGAATAATCAAAAGTTTCGGCGGAAAACCCGTCCTGCGCGGAGCGGATCTTGACGTGGAACGCGGTTGTTTCATGATGCTTCTCGGCGAATCGGGATGCGGAAAGACGACGCTGCTGCGCATTGTCGCGGGGTTCGAAAAGCCGGACGCGGGCAGAGTGTATGTCTGCGGAAAAGACGTGACCGGACTGCCTCCCGGCGAACGCGGCGTGCGCACGGTGCCGCAGTCCGACTCTCTGTTTCCGCATATGTCGGCAGCGGGCAACATAGCGTTTGCGCTGCGGGCGCGTAAGACGAACGTCGGAGGCAGACTCCGCCGCATGAGTACGGAAGAGGCGCGTTCCCGTGCGGAAGAAATACTCCGCGCTCTCGGACTCGGCGGTATGGGCGGCCGCAGGGCGGATACGCTTTCCGGAGGGGAACGGCAGCGCGTGGCGATAGCGCGCGCGGCGGCGTGCGGAGCGCGCGTGATCCTTCTCGATGAGCCGATGAGCGCGCTCGACGCACTGAGCCGCGAACAGATGCGCGGCTGGCTGGGCGAGTTGCATGAAAAAACGGGTATAACGGTGCTTTGCGTCACGCATGACAGGGACGAGGCAATGCGAACGGGCAGCCGTATCGCAGTCATGAGCGGCGGCAGAATAGTGAGATGCGGGACGACGGAAGACGTTTACCGTCATCCCGGCAGTTACGATGCGGCGCGGCTGACCGGCGAGTGCGGCGTGCTCCGCGGAATTGCTGCGGACGGCACGGCGGCGTTCGCGTGCGGACTGCGCGTTCCCTGCGCGGGAGCGGGAACGGCGGAGGCGTACGTGCGTCCCGAAAACGTATCTGTTTCTGCGGAAGGCGGCGTGATCGGAACGGTTGAGGAGTGCGCTTTTGCGGGAGACGGATATATGCTTACGGTGTCGGTTGCGGGCGGAACGCTTTTGGTGCGTTCATCCGACAGACTGCCCGCAGGCGCGGAAGTCGCGCTGAAAATCTCCGATACGGAGGCGGTCACGGTATGAACGATATGAATTACGACGGAATAGTAATAGGCGCGGGGCATGCCGGGATAGAAGCCGCTCTCGCGCTTGCCCGGACGGGCTTCCGCACGCTCGTGCTTTCGGTGTCCCTCGACAACGTAGGCTGGCTGGCGTGCAATCCGTCCATAGGCGGAACGGCAAAGGGGCATCTCGTGCGGGAGGTGGACGCTCTCGGCGGAGAGATGGGCGTGGCTGCGGACAGGTGTCTGACGTGTCTGCGGATGCTCAATTCCTCCAAGGGGCCTGCGGTGCGGAGTCTGCGCGCGCAGGTGGATAAGTATGCCTATCACGCGTATATGAAGAGCGTGCTGGAAAACGAAAAGAACATCAGTCTCCGACAGGGCGAAGCCGTTGAACTGCTGACGGACGGCGGACGCGTATGCGGCGTAACGACGGCTTTCGGGCTGACGTACCGCGCGCCCGTCGTCATAGTGTGTTCGGGCGTATATCTCGGCAGCGACATAATAGTAGGCGATAAAACGCTTGCCCAGGGACCTGCGGGGTTCCCGCGCGCGAACGGACTGACGGAAAGTCTTATGAAACTCGGCATAGAGGTCAGACGGTTCAAAACGGGCACGCCCGCCCGGGTGCATAAGGACAGCGTGGATCTTTCCCGTCTTACCGTGCAGCGCGGAGAGGAAGGGCTTTATTCGTTCTCCGTGCTTTCTAAAAAGGTGAAAGCAACGGCAGAAACGTGCTGGCTGGGATACACCAACGAGAGCACGCACGAGATCATACGGAAAAATATCCATCTCGCGCCCAAATACAACGGCATGATAAAGGGCACGGGACCGCGTTACTGTCCGAGCATAGAAGACAAGATAGTGCGGTTTCCCGATAAGGACAGGCATTCGTTCTTCCTCGAACCGGAGGGAAACGGCACCAAGGAGATGTACGTGCAGGGCATGAGCACGAGCCTGCCTGCGTCCGTTCAGCTGGAAATGTACCGTTCGATAGACGGTTTCGGACATGTCGAGATAATGCGGGACGCGTATGCGATAGAATACGATTGCATAAATTCCCTCGAACTGCTGCCCACGCTCGAACATAAGAAATACAAAGGGCTGTATTTTGCAGGTCAGGTGAACGGCACGAGCGGATACGAAGAGGCGGCGGCGCAGGGGATCGTCGCGGGACTGAACGCTTCTCTCGCCATGCGCGGCATGCCGCCGCTCGCTCTCCGCCGGGACAATTCGTATATAGGCGTGATGATCGACGATCTCGTGACTACGGGGACGGACGAACCGTACCGCATGATGACGGGGCGGGCGGAATACCGTCTTTGCCTGCGTCAGGACAATGCCGATACGCGGCTCACTCCGGAAGGACTGCGCGCGGGACTTGCCGGACAGAGACGCGCGCGCCTGCTGAAACGCAAGCAGAAAAATCTTGCGAAAGCGCGCGCAATGCTGAACGTCACCGTGCCGAGAGACGAGGCGGAAGCCGTATTCGCCGATTGCGGCGGGGAAGTCCCTGCGTCCGGCATATCGTACGGCGGTCTGATGCGCCGTCCGGAGATAAGCGCCGACGCGATCCGCCGTCATGCGTCCGCGCTTGCGTTTCTGTCGCCGTCCGAGGCGGAGGAACTGTTTACCGACGTGCGTTACGACGGGTATCTTGCCCGTCAGGAGAAGGCGCGCGCGGAGGCGGTGCGCCTGGAAAACATGGTTATACCCGAGGACGCCGACTATTCATCCATGCACGGACTGCGCCTCGAAGCCGTCGAAAAACTGCTTCGGGTACGCCCGATGACGGTAGGGCAGGCGTCGCGGATACCGGGGGTCACTCCCGCGGACGTGAACGTGCTCATAATCAGGCTTAAAGCCGCCGGCACGGAAGATAAAAAAAATTCCGCCCGCTGTTGACATAATATACGCGCGTGTGGTAAAATATACAACGGAGGCATTGCATGAAGATAGGCATACTGACGAGCGGAGGGGACTGCGCGGGTCTGAACGCGGTTATACGCTCGATCGGACTGTATTGTCTGCATAACATCCCCGGAGCGGAGATCGTAGGCATTCCCGACGGTTACGGCGGGCTTATACGCGGCGACGGGTTTAGAATGCAGGAGAACGATTTCGAAGACATACTGGATCGCGGCGGCACGGTGCTCGGTACGTCGCGTCAGCCGTTCAAGCGCATGACCGTGGAAGAGAACGGGGAATCCCGTCTCGAAAAAATGTGCGACAATTACAAGAAAATGGGGCTGGACTGTCTGTTCACTCTCGGCGGCGCGGGTACGCATAAAACGGCGGCGCTGCTCAGCTTTGAAGGTTGCAACGTCATCGGTCTGCCGAAGACGATAGACAACGACATATACGGTACGGACGTGACGTTCGGTTTTCAGACGGCGGTGGAAGTGGTCACTGACAGCATAGACAGGATAAAGACCACCGTTGCGAGCCACAGACGCACCATGCTCGTGGAGATCATGGGCAATAAAGCGGGATGGCTGACTCTGCATGCCGGAATAGCTGCGGGCGCGGATATGATAATAATTCCCGAGATACCGTTCGACCTCGACGCGGTGTGCGAATTCGTCGCAGACGGCAGACGCGGCAGGCAGTACAACGTCATAGCTGTGGCGGAGGGCGCGACTCTCGCGGAAGAGGCTGCGTATAAGAAGTCCGAGCGTGCGTTTGCGCGGCAGTATATGGGCGAAACGACGGTGACCCGTCACCTTGCCGAAGTGATAGGCGAGCGCACGGGCACGGAAACGAGATACACCGTTCTCGGGTATCTGCAGCGCGGGGGCACGCCCTGCGCGTTCGACAGGCTGCTCTGCTCCCGTCTCGGCGGGGTTGCCGCGCGGCTTGCAAAAGAGGGCAGGTTCGGTGTGACTGCGGCGGTCGTCGGCGGAAAGATAACGTTCAACGCCCTCAGCGATATAGCGGGCAAATACAAACTTGTCGATCCTGACGGACCGACCGTAAGGTTTGCGAAGGAAATAGGGATAGGACTGGGTACAAAATAATTTTCAAGGAGTCCTTTATTATGAAGTATGCTGTAGCCGATATCAGTTCGAGCAGCCTTTCCGTTATAATTGCGGAAAAAGACGACGTAAAGACGGAGATAACGGGCAAAGAGCGCGAAAGCCTCAGTCTGCTGTATTATATGGACGGGGACAGGCTCTCCCGCCGCGGCACCGAAAAACTCGTGACTTCTCTTTCCCAGATGAAAGCCAGGCTCGCCGAACTCGGTACGGAGAAATGCTGGCTCATTGCGACGGCTGCGCTCCGGCACATCTCCAATTTCGAAGAAGTGACGGATGCCGTGCGCGCCGCGACGGGACTCGTCGTCAATCTGATAGACGGCGAGACGGAAGCGTATTGCGACTACGTCGCCAATCTCTGTTATTCGACGTGCGAAAAAGCGGTGCTCGTCGACCTCGGCGGCAAAAGCATGGAGATATGCGCGCTCGGCGGGGACAAGAGCGACATGACCTGTTTCGATTTCGGTCTGCTCGATCTGTATGAGAAGTTCACCGGCAGAAAGATACAGCCGGACGAAGACGAAGCGCGCGAAATGGGCAGATATGTCAAATCGCGTTTCGATAAGGCGGATCTGCCGCGCAGGGACGTCTATTCCACCGTCATACTCGTCGGGCAGACGTGCGGTTCGATATACGACATGTATACCGAATTTACGGATACGGACACGGAAGAGGGTGCGAAGATCATGGACCGCAAGAAGTTCGGCAAGCTCGTCAAACGGCTTGTGAGCGGCGCGGACAGATCCCGTCTCATTCTCAAAACCGCGCCCGAAAAGACGCACGTGATACTTCCCGCCGCCGTGGTGATAAAGAAACTGCTCAAACGTTTCGACGCGTCGAATATCATAGTAAGCGACCGCGGCGTTAAGGAAGGCTACCTTTCGCTCGTACTCGACGGCAGGGAGAACGGAGCGTATTATGACTTCGCCGCCGGCGGCGCGAAGGGAGACGCCCGCGTTCCGGTAACTGACGGGAACAAAAAGGCGGATGAAAAAGCGGGCAAAAAACGTCCGTCACGCACTCGCTCCGCGTCCGAACAGAGCGAACCGCGCAGGCGGGGCAGACCTAAAAAGACCGCCGACGCACCCGCACAGAGCGAACCGCGCAGGCGCGGCAGACCTAAAAAGACCGCCGCATCGGCGGAAACGGCTGCGGAGTCTCTGCGCGAGGAAAGCGGCGCGGACGTCTGAATTACGGGGAAGGGAACTGCCGGGCGCGCGTAACGGGAATCAAGCGTTCGGGAGATAAACGGAGTGAAAGACATTTTGGCAGATAAAATCAAGAAGAGATTCATAAACGGCGCATACATGAACCGCGAATACAGCTGGCTGCTGTTCAACCGCCGCGTGCTCGATCAGTCGCAGGACCCCACCAATCCGCTGCTGGAAAAGTGCAAGTTCCTGTCTATATTCGGGTCAAATCTCGATGAGTTCTTCATGGTTCGCGTCGGCAGTCTTGTCAACGAGAATGCCGCCGATCCGCAGGCGAAAGACAACAAAACGGGACTTACCGCCGCAAAACAGCTGGAGGGTATATCCGTCGCGGCAAAGGGATTGTACGCGCTGCGCAGCCGCTGTTACGTCGCGCTGCGCCGCGAGCTTTCCGCAAACGGCGTCAAGATACTGCGCGGGAGTGAGCTTACGCCCCGCCAGCGCGAGGAGTGCCGCGCGATATTCTCGTCGCGCGTGCTTCCTCTGCTCTCGGTAATGGTCCTCGACGCCAAACATCCGCTCATGCAGTTCGAGAACATGAAGAGCTATATGCTGTGCGATCTCGACAGAGGCGGCAGGCGCATGATAGGCGTGCTGTCATACAGCGGCGCGCTCGACAGATTGTACCGCGTGGGCAGCGGCGGCAAGGTGCGGCTAATTCCCGTCGAGGAGCTTGTGCGCACGTTTGCGGACATGGCGTTTATCGGCTATACGGTTACCGACCGCATGATGATGCGCGTCACGCGCAACGCGGACTTCGATACGCATATAGACGACAGCGACGTGGAACGGGATTTCCCAGAGATAATGAGAAAGAAAGTGGAGTCGCGCGCAAAGCTGAACGTCGTGCGGCTGGAAACGGACACCGAACAGTCGCGTCTGCGCGATTTCGTGGTCAAACAGCTTAAAATCAAGCCGGCGTTCTGCTTTACGGACGAACGGTTCTTCGATTACAAGTTCATGTTCACGATAGGCAAGTTTCTTCCGCCCGAGAAGGCGGCGTCGCTGCGCTATCCTCCGTTCAAGGGCGCCGTGCCCGATTATATCCGCGCGTCATCCTCTCTCATAGACACCGTTATGAAACGCGACGTGTTCCTGTCGTATCCTTACGACAGCATGTCGCCCGTAGTGGATCTTCTCGAACAGTGCGCGTCCGACGACAGAGTGCTCTCGATCTCGATAACGATATACCGCCTTGCCAGCCATTCGCGTATCGCAGATCTGCTTTGCCGTGCGAGCGAGAACGGCAAGCAGGTGACTGTGGTCATCGAGCTTCTCGCGCGGTTCGACGAGGAAAACAATATGTATTTCGCGTCGAAATTACAGGAGGCGGGCTGCACGATAATTTACGGCATGGAGAACTACAAGGTCCATTCCAAGATAATATCCGTGGTGCTCAAAGACGGCGACGATCTGAAATACATCACTCATCTCGGCACGGGAAACTACAACGAGTCCACGAGCAAGCAATACACCGACCTCAATATCGTCACGAGTGACAGGGCAATAGGCGAGGATGCCGTCGCGTTCTTCCGCAATATAGCGATATGCAACACGGACTTCGAATACAAGCGGCTGCTTGTCGCGCCCGAAACGCTCAAGCCCGGACTTATAAAATACATGGACCGCGAGATAGACAAGGCGAAACGCGGCGGGGAAGGACGTATCCTCGCAAAGATGAACAGCCTGACCGACCGCGATATAATAGACAAATTCGTCGAGGCGAGCTGCGCGGGCGTGCGCATCGATCTTATAGTGCGCGGCATTTGCTGCCTCATTCCGGGCATTGCGGGCAAAACCGAGAATATGCGCGTGATAAGCATCGTCGGACGTTTTCTCGAACATTCGCGCGTTTACTGCTTCGGCAGCGGCGAGGACCGCAAGGTATTCATATCCAGCGCGGACCTCATGACGCGCAATACCGACAAACGCGTGGAAATCGCCGCGCCCGTGCTCGACGAAGGCATAGCCGACCGCATAGTCGGCATACTCGAGCTTATGCTGTCCGATAACGTCAAAGCGCGCAAGCTCTGTCCCGACGGCAAGTACCGCCGCGTAGAAACCCTCGGCGACCCCGTGGACTCCCAGGCAATGCAGTTGAAAAAGTAAAGGAGTTTCTCGGGGAGAATTATTCGGGGGAGCGAAAACCCCTTTTTGAAAAAAGGTGTTTTCGCTCCCCCGAACCCCCTCACTTTCCCGAAAAACTTATGGGTGAAAAGCGTTGTTGCGCCGCTTATTCCGCAAACTGCCGCGTGCTTTGTTCGGCGCTCAACCTCATAACCTTACTTATAATCTTATGGAAACTCGGGTATAACCTTATTGAAAATCGGGGAGCAGGCGTAAGCCCGCTCCCTTTTTGTATGCGTCGCAGCTTAAAGAACAACATTGAAAAATAACAAGTATATATCCGCGTTTTCAAGGCGCACGAGCCTGCTCCTTGCCTTGCTTATATAATGACAAAATAAGCGGTATTTCGTCGTTCTTGCACATTGCTCCGATGCGGATATATATTTTTTAGTAGCGTTATTGCCTCTGCCTTATGCCAGAACTTACCGTAAGTTTGTCGGGGAAAGAGGACGCGGGGAAAACCGCTTGTTTTCAAATAAGGGGTTTTTCCCCGAACTCACCGCAATAACTTCCCGAAAACTACTCGGCGGCTTTGAGCATTTTCGTGTAATATCCGTTTGCTCTGACAAGCTGTTCGTGCGTTCCGGATTCTATGACATGTCCTTTATCCATGACGACGATGAGATCGCTGTCGCGTATGGTCGAGAGGCGGTGGGCGACGATGAACGAGGTCTTGCCGCCGAGAAGATCCGCGAACGCGGACTGAACGGCGCGTTCGGTCATAGCGTCGACGGATGCCGTGGCTTCGTCGAGTATGAGCATTTCAGGCGAAGTGAGGAATACTCGCGCTATGGCTATCAGCTGTTTCTGACCTTCGCTCAGTTCCTCTCCGTCGCCGCTGACGACGGTGTCGTAACCGTTTTCAAGAGTGCTTATGAATTTGTCGAGATGCGCGGCGTCTGCGGCGCGGCGGATTTCCTCGTCCGTCGCGTCGGGTTTGCCGTAAGCTATGTTCTCCCGAACCGTGCCCGAAAACAGCCATGTGTCCTGCAGGACCATGCCGAAAGAACGCCGCACGTCCTCGCGCGGAAAGCGTTCTATATTTTCGCCGTCGAATATCAGCCGACCGCCCGTGATATCGTAGAAGCGCATTATGAGATTGATCACCGTCGTTTTGCCGCTGCCTGTGGTGCCGACGAGCGCGATTTTATTGCCCGCTTCTGCCGCGAACGTGATATGCTCCATGAACGGCTTGTCGGAATATGAGAATGAAACGTCCTCGAACGCGATGCCGTCGACGGGATGTTCTATGACGTCCGATCCGCCTTTGTCTTCGTCCGCGCCGTCCGTTATTTCGAATATCCGCCGCGCGGCGGACGCCGCCGTCTGAAGTTCCGCGGTAACGCTCGTAACGTCGTTGAACGGCTTTGCGAACTGGTTTGCGTATGCGAGGAAAGCGGAAAGACCGCCGAAGGTGAGCGGCGCGCCTATACCCGCCGCCCAACCGCCGAACAGCGTGCCCGTTATGAATATTCCGCCCGCGACCGCCACGATTGCGTAAATGATATTGTTCACGATACGGCTGACCGGGTTGACGAGCGCACCCGCGAACTGCGAACCGAGTCCGCCGCGGAACAGATCCGCGTTGATTTTTGCGAAGTCGTTTTCGCTTTCCGCGACGCGTCCGTATGCGCGCAGTACGCGCGTTCCGGAGAGCTGTTCTTCGGCAAGCCCGCTCATTTTCTCCATATTCTCGCTCTGGCGCGCGAAGGTCACGCGGTTGCGTTTTGCTATCGCCGCCGACACGACGGCGGAAACCGGCGTAAGCATTACGACGAGCGTCGCTATCGCCCAGTTCATGACGTACATGCACGCTATCGTCATCGCCAGAGTGACTATGCCTGCCGAAAGCTGCATTATGCCCTGATAGAGTCCGTCCGAGAGGTTTTCGCCGAACGTCGTCATGCGCGTCATGAGATCCCCGCGGCTGTGCCGTTCTATGTCGGACAGAGGCAGAGTGAGCAGTTTGCCGAACAGACGCGCGCGTATATCGCGCACCGTCAGAAACGCGAGGCGGCTGAGCAGAATGTTGCCCGTCCACACCGATATGCCGCTGACGGCGACGCACGCCGCTATTATGACGCAGTAGCGCGTTATCATCGCAAAATCCGTGTTTCCGGGCAGGGCGTAATCGATCGCTTTGCCCGTCAGAACGGGAGCGAGAAGCGAAAGCGCTGTACCCGCTATGACGAGCAGCATACCCGGGAAAAAGCAGCTTTTGTGGGCGAGAGCACAGCCGAGCAGCCGGCGTATCACCGAAAATTTTTCTCTGCGCGTGGCGTTCATTCCGCACTTCCTTCGGCGGTTTTGCCGCCAAGCATCCGGTATAGTCCGCAGCTTTTCATCAGTTGTTCGTGCGTGCCGTATCCTGCGACGCGCCCTCCGTCGAGCACGAGCACTTTGTCAGAACGCCGTATCGTTCCTATGCGCTGCGATATGTTCACGACCGCTTTGTCGCGGCACGCCTTGCGCACGCTCTGCATCACTTCCGCTTCCGTGACGTAGTCCAGAGCGCTCGCCGCGTCGTCGAGGACGAGCACGGGCGCGTCGCGCAGCAGCGCGCGGGCGAGGGAAATGCGCTGTTTTTCGCCGCCGGAAAAATTATTTCCCTTCTGCGTGACTTCCGAATCCAGTCCGTTCTTTTCGGACACGAATTCCCACGCTTTTGCCATACGCAGCGCGTCTTTCATCTTTTCGTCGTCCGAACAGCCGCTCATTCCGAGATTGCCGCGCACCGTTCCGGAGAAAAGCAGCGGCTTCTGCGGCGCGAGGGTGACGAGCGACCGCAGCTGCGCGTCCGTATATTCGCATATGTTCCGTCCCGCGATCCTTACTTCGCCTTCCGTGGCGCGGTAAAAGCGCATGAGCAGTCCCGCGAGCGTAGACTTTCCGCTGCCCGTAGTTCCTATTACGCCGAGCGTTTCTCCGCGTCGGAGCGTGATGTTCAGCCCTCCCACGGCATTTTCTTCCCCGCCGAAGGAATATGCCGCGTCGCGCAGCTCGACGAGAGGAGCGTCGGGATCGGGGACTGCGCCCGCGCCTTCTTTATCTTCGGCAAGGTCGAACACGGCGTTTATGCGCGCCGCGGACGAGATCGCTTTGGATATGAGTACCATGAGCGTCGCCGTCGTTATGAGCGCGAGAAGTATCTGATTGAGATAGTTTACGAGCGCGACGAGATCCCCGGAAGTTATGGTTCCGCCGTTCACGGCGCCGCCGCCCGCCCGAAGCAGTACGACGACGGCGGCGTTTATTATCACCGTCGCCGCGGGAGTGAGCAGGCACGAAAGCGCGCTTGCCGCGACCGCGGAACGGCAGTGCGACGAGAGCGCCGCGTCGAATTTGTCTTCGCTGCGCTTTTCTCCCGCGAACGCGCGTATCACGCGCTCGCCGCGTATCGTTTCGCCGGTAAGACGGGAAATATCGTCCAGTCTTTTCTGCATGACTGAGAAACGGGAAACGCCCGCGCGCATGACGACGAGCAGCACGACGAACGCGAGCACGCCTGCGCCGACGCCTATATACCACAGCGAGGGTGCGACGATTATGCTCATTACCGCTCCGCCCGCGGCTATCACGGGGGCGCGCAGCATCAGGCGGAGAAACATCGCAAAACCCTGCTGCGCCTGCGCCACGTCCGTGGACAGGCGGTTTACGAGCGCGCCGGTGCCCATGCGGTCCGCGTCGCCGAGATTGAGCCGGTGCAGGTGAGAATACAGTGCGGCGCGTATGTTGCAGCCCATGCCGACGGCGGCTTTGGACGCGAGGTACTGGCAGGCAAGGGAAAATCCCAGCCCGACGCACGAAAGCCCCGCCATGAGCGCGCCGGACCATACAACGGCGGGAATATCGCCTCCCGCTATCGGACCGTCTATCATGTATGCGACGATGAGCGGCACTATAAGTTCTATTATCGCCTCTATTATTTTGAACAGCGGCGCGGCTATCGCGGCGGCGCGGTAGCCTTTGAGATATCGAAGCAATCTGAGCATTGCGGTCTCCGACGTATTATTCTTTCCTTTCGAGAATATCATACACGGGAGCGGGTGTCAACCGCAGGAACGGCATGCAGAGCAATTTACGTTTTTCCGGCGGCGGAAACGGACGAAAAACGGAAAAAGTTTTTTTAATCCGCAGGTCTTGACAAAAGCGGGAGCAGGTGTTATTATATTAATAATCCAAATAAGGAGGAGAATACATAATGGCAGCACGTAAGGGCGATTATTTCGGACTCGGTCGTCTTGTGAGTATTATTCTTGCGATAATACCCGTCACCTCGTGGATACTCGGATTCGTTACGAGATTCATGGAGGGGAAAATCCTCGCGGGGCTTGTCAGACTTATATTCGGATTCACGATCGTGTGGATACTCGATATAATTCTGATGGTACTCAGCGGGTCCATACTCAGACTTATTCCGATCTGAGCCGAAAGCCGCGCGCCGCATGGCGCGCGGCTTTGAATATAAAGCGGATGTTTTTATGCGCTCCGGGCACGTAAACTCCGCGCGGGGAATTAAAACACTTGCGTTTTTCGCCGCGATATGTTATCATACACGGTAAGGGAGAAATGTGAAATCAACGAAGGCAGAAAGGAGCCTGTACACAAATGGAAATTTCGGAGAGAGCAAAGAACATTTCACCGTCCCTTACGCTTGCGATAACGGCAAAGGCGAAAGCCATGAAAGCGCAGGGCATGGACGTCGTATCTTTCGGCGCCGGCGAGCCCGACTTCGACACTCCCGCTTACATCGTCGAAGCGGCGAAGTACGCGCTCGATCACGGCATGACCAAATATACGCCCGTTCCCGGCACCGTCGAACTGCGCCGCGCGATAGCGGAAAAGCTGACGCGCGATACCGGGGTCGCATACGCGCCCGAGCAGATAGTGGTTTCGACGGGCGGCAAGCAGACTCTTCGCAACGCGTGCGAGGCTCTCGTCAATCCGGGCGACGAAGTGCTTCTTCCCGCGCCATACTGGCTTACGTATCCCGAACTGATACGCATGTCCGGCGGTAAAACGGTAGTGCTCGAAACGACGGATAAGTCGGATTTCAAGATCACGCCCGAACAGCTGGAAAATGCGATAACGGATAAGACCAAAGCGCTTATATTCACGAATCCCTCCAATCCGACGGGTATGGTGTATTCGCCCGAAGAGACCGAGGCGCTTGCAAAAGTCGCCGAAAAACACGGGCTTTACGTCATAAGCGACGAGATATACGAAAAACTCGTTTACGGCGCCGCATGCCGTTCGATCGCGTCTTTCGGCAACATGAAAGATCTGACGGTCATCTGTTCGGGAATGAGCAAGACTTATTCGATGACGGGATGGCGCGTCGGTTACTCCGCGGCTCCGCTCAACGTCGCAAAGGCGATGAGCAGCATTCAGAGTCACACGACTTCCAATACCAATTCGATAGCGCAGTACGCTTCTTATGTCGCTCTTACCGACGAACGCGGCGAAGAGTTCCTCGGCAACATGGTGAAAGTGTTCGATTCCAGACGCAGACTGATAACCGAACTCGTGAGAAAGACGCCGCTTCTTTCTGCTCCCGAACCCAAAGGCGCGTTCTACATAATGGTGAACGTATCCGGTACGTTCGGCAAAAAGTGCGGCGGCGAAGTCATAAGAGATTCTTCGGATTTCTGCGATATGCTTCTCGAAAAATCGCTCGTCGCGGTCGTGGACGGCGCGGCGTTCGGCGCTCCAGATTACGTGCGGCTGTCGTATGCTTGCAGCGAGGACGATATCCGCAAAGGGCTGGAGCGTATGGCTGAGTTCACTTCGTCGCTCGAATGAGCAGCGATTCGTTTTAATGCGATTCAAATGAAAAAATAACGTCGTTTTCACAAACGCATGTTATAATGTTACGGCAAAAGAAAAGCGCCTGCAGCGGGCGCGGTACAGATTACGATCAAGGGAGGGAATGACATGATCGGACTTGTTTACGGACCGAAAGGCAGCGGAAAGACCAAGGAAATACTTCGCCGTGCGAACGACGCTCTCGAAGTATGCAAGGGCAATATCGTGTACATAACGGATACGTCCGAATACACGCAGAGCATTCCGACGGCGATCAGATACGTCAACGCCGCGGAATATCTGCCCGAAAACGGCAGGATAGGCGAGGAAGCGATGCTCGGCTTCATAAAAGGCGTGATAGCTTCCAATTCCGACGTTACGGATATCTTTATCGACGGACTTGCGCGCATGCTGCGCGAAAGCGCCGACAACCTCGAGGAATTCTTCGTCAGGCTGGACGGACTTTCCGAACGATCGGGAGTGAAATTCTGCATTTCGCTGACCTGCGACAAACTTCCGGTTTTCCTGAAAAAATTCTCATAAACGGACTTTTACATGAAATACATCTCAACAAGAAATCCGGGCGCCGCGGTAAGCGGAAGCGCCGCCGTGCTCACGGGACTCGCTCCCGACAGCGGATTGTACGTGCCGCAGGAATTTCCCGGGCTGACAATGAGCGACATCGGATCGCTGGTTTCTCTCGATTATCCCGAACGCAGCGCGCGTATAATGAGCCTGTTTTTCGACGAATTGTCGTATGACGAACTGCTCGGCATAACCCGCCGGGCATATGCGACGTTCGACGGCGATCCCGCTCCTCTCGTCAAGCTGGATGACGGATTATACGTTCTCGAACTCTGGCACGGAAAGACGCACGCGTTCAAGGATATGGCGCTTTCCGTTCTTCCTTTGCTGATGACCGCGCTCAAAGAAAAGGCGGGACAGAAAGAAACCTGTCTTATCCCCGTTGCGACGAGCGGCGATACCGGCAAGGCCGCGCTCGAAGGTTTTTCGGACGTGGAGGGCACGGGCGTTATAGTCTTTTATCCGGACGGCGGAGTGAGTCACACCCAGCGCAGACAGATGGTGACGACGACGGGCGGCAACGTGAGCGTGGTCGCCGTGCGCGGTAATTTCGACGACGCGCAGACTGCCGTCAAGCGCGCGTTCGGCGACGCGGAACTGCAGGCGGACATTGCGAAACTCGGCTGCAAAATGACGGGAGCGAACTCCATCAATCTCGGACGTCTCGCGCCGCAGGTTGCGTATTATTTTTCGGCATACGCCGATCTGCTCGCGGCAGACATGATAAAGCCGGGAGACAGAGTTAACTTCTGCGTTCCGACGGGTAACTTCGGAAACATACTCGCGGCGTATTACGCTGAGCGCATGGGGCTGCCCGTCGGCATGCTCGTATGCGCTTCCAACGACAACAACGTACTGACGGATTTCCTGAATACGGGAGTGTATTCTCTCGACCGTCCGTTCATAAAGACGACTTCTCCGTCAATGGACATACTCGTGTCGAGCAATCTCGAACGTCTGCTGTTCGAGATAACGGGGCGCGACGGCGCTCAGATAAAAGAATGGATGACGGAACTGCGGGAGAAAGGCAGTTACGACATCGGAAAACAGCGGCTTGCCGCCGTCCGCGAAAAATTCCGCGGCGGCTGGGCAAAGCAGAGCGACAGTGCGGAAACGCTGGCAGAGGTTTTCGACGAGTACGGTTATCTTGCGGACCCTCATACGGCGGTCGCATTCGACGTTTACCGCGATTACGAGGACGAAAGCGGAGACGAAAGACCGACCGTGATAGTAGGCACGGCTTCACCCGTCAAGTTTGCGCCCGCAGTGCTCTCCGCGCTGGGAGAAAAGGTGCCCGACGACGACGTGAAGGCATTGCGCAGGATGGAAGAAATAACGGCTTTCCCCGTTCCGGACAGCGTATATGCGCTTTTCGGCATGCGGGAACGGTTCGGAGAAGTCATAGATCCTGCCGAAGTACCCGCGGCTGTGGAGAAGTTTGCCGCAAGACTCGGAGAAAAGGCATAATGGAAGAAAAGAGAAAGATCGTTTATTCCGCGCTCAAGCCCACCGGGGATCTTCAGCTCGGCAACTATATAGGCGCGCTGCGCAACATGGTGGCGATGCAGGACGAGTTCGACTGCATCTATACCGTCGCCGATATGCATTCGCTTACCGTGGACGTCGTACCGGCGGAACTGCGCCGCCGCAGCTACGATTTCATGGCGGTGTTTCTTGCGATAGGTCTGGACCCGGACCGCAGCGTGCTTTTCGTTCAGAGCCACGTTCCCGCGCATGCCGAGCTTACATGGGTGCTCAACTGCAACACCATGATGGGCGAAGCCAACCGCATGACGCAGTTCAAGGACAAGAGCAAAAAGGCGGGAAAGACGGGCATAAACGTAGGTCTGTTCGATTATCCCGTGCTCATGGCGAGCGACATACTGCTCTATAACGCCGATCTCGTGCCGATAGGCAAGGATCAGCAGCAACATCTCGAACTTGCCCGCACGATAGCGGAGCGGTTCAACGGGCGTTACAGCCCGACGTTCGTTCTGCCCGAAGGCTATTACGGCAACAAGCGTACGTCCAAGATATACTCGCTCACCGATCCCACGGCAAAGATGGGAAAGACGGATGCCAACGCGGGCGGCGTCATATTCCTTCTCGATAAGCCCGAGGACATAATGCGCAAGTTTACGCGCGCCGTCACCGATTCGGGCAACGAAGTGCGCGCGGCTGCGGATAAACCGGGAATAACCAACCTCCTTAACATCTGGTCGGTAATGACGGGCAAGAGCGTTTCGGAGGGCGAAAAGGAGTTCGAGGGCAGCAGTTACGAGAAATTCAAGCGCGCAGTCGGCGAAGCCGTGACGGAGCATCTGCGCCCCATACGCGAAAAGTATAGCGAGTATATATCCGACAAGGGCGAGCTTGAACGCATCATGCGCGAGGGAGCGGAGAAAGCCGCGCGCATAGCGAGGCGCACTCTGTCCAAGGTATACCGCAAAGTGGGGTTCGTTTCCGTCTGATGTTCGGATACGTTCTGCCCGACTGTTCAAAGCTGAGCGTACGCGATTTTTCGCTGTACCGCGCGATATACTGCGGGATATGCCTCGCTACCAAACGCGAATACGGCAATTTGCCCCGCATGACGGTCAATTACGACATAACGACGTTTGCCGCGCTTGCGACGGAGGCGGAAGCCCCTGCGTTGCAGTTCGGAATGTGCAGGTGCATAGGCGACGTTCGCCGCAAGCCGTATGTCAAGGACTGCGAGTTCATGCGGCGCATGGCGGGAATAAACATACTGCTGTGCTACTACAAGGCGCTCGACGACGTGCTCGATTCGGGCAAAAAGAGCTCGCTCCCGTTAAGAGTCCTTAAAAAGCCGTACATGAAGGCCAAGGCGGCATACCCCGAAGCGGACGGCATAATAGCGCGCGGATACGAAAAACTGCGCGAGCTGGAAGCGGCGAACTGCACGTCGACAGACAGGGCGTCCGATTGCTTCGCGGGGCTGCTGTCCGAACTGTTCGCGGTGACCTCTCTCGGCGGACGGGACGAATACTATTCGGAGCAGATGCGTAAACTCTGTTATAACGTGGGAAAGTTCGTATATCTCGCAGACGCTCTCGACGACGTGGAAGAGGACCACGCGGCAAAGCGATATAACCCCGTTCTCGCGGCATACGCGGGATTCGACGGCGACAGGGCGGCGTACTTTGCGGCGCACTCCGCAGAACTGCGTTTTACGGTCAATTCCACGGTCAACCGTGCGATAGAGTGCAGTAACGGAATGACGTTCACGCAGGCCGACGGCTTGTTGCGTAATATAATATACGATGGATTACGGGCGAAGGCGGATGAGCTGTTTGCGTCCCGTGCCAAACTCCCTCCGCCGAAAGTCCGCGTCGCAAAAAGCGTCGCAAAGGATTTCTCGAAACAGATGAAAGCGGAGCGGGCGAGGAGAAAGAAAGGACAATGAGAGACCCTTACGAAGTGCTCGGAATGAGCAAAAACAGCGATCCGGAAGCGCTCAAAGCGCGTTACGAGGAGCTTAAAAAGAAGTACGGAGAGCAGCGTTTTGAGGACGGCGAGAGCGGAAACGAGGGCGCGCGCCTTCTCAGCGAACTCGAATCCGCATGGTCGGTAATAAGCCGCGACATTCAGGGCGGAGCAAAAGGCGACTATTCGCGCGTGGAGAACTTTATCCGCAGCGGCAGTTACGACTCCGCGCAGAGCGAGCTCGACGCGATCTCCGAACACGACGGCAAATGGCACTATTATCAGTCGATAATATTCTACAAGCGCGAGTGGCTCAGCGAGAGCCGCGCGCAGCTCGTTCTCGCCGTGCAGATGGAGCCGAACAACGAAAAGTACAAGGAGAGCCTCCGCAAGCTCGATCTCGTCATGGGCAATGCGGGAGTCAAGGCGGAGGACATGGGACGCACTCAGTACGGCCCTTACACCGTCGGCGGACAGTATACGTCCGAACAGTATACGACCACACAGACCACCACGGGTACGGGCGCGGGCAACGCGTGCGCCAACTGTATGTGCGCGTACTGTATGACCGAGCTTTGCTGCTCGCTCATGAGAGGTTGCCATTGACGGGCTTTGCCGATATACGTCCGCTCCGTTCGGACGAAACGAACGATCCGTTCGGCGATAAGGGCGAACCGTTCGGCGATGACGGAAAGGGCGGCGATCCCTTCGGCGAAGGGGGAGGAAGCGATCGTTTCGGCGATGACGGCGGAAAGAAAGGCGATCCGCACGGCGGGAAAGGGCACGGCGACAAGCACAGACTTCCGCCCACGCGCAGGCTCGCGTATGCGGCGATAAGCGCGGCCCTTTCGGTCGTCATGATAACGATAGCCGCATGGCTGCCCGTAACGGCGGCTCCGCTGCTGATAACGAACATATCCTGGAACGCGGCAATGGAAAAGTGCGGGTTCGGCTACGGGCTGATGAGCATGATAGCGTCCGTCGCGCTGGGTTTCTTATGCTCGGCGGCAAACGTCGCGGTGCTGGTGCTTGTCGCAGTGGTGTTCGTACCTTACAGTCTGCTGTGCTACGGGCTTTCAAGAGCGGGGATGGACTACAAGCGCGCGCTAAAAGCCGCGCTCCGCGCCGTTATCATTGCGGCGTTCGGCGCACTCGAAGTGCTGATAGTCTTTAAGATCGCGGGCGCGCTTACGGGCGTGGGCGACTATGTCAGCATAGACGGCATAATATCGTTCATAGCGGGCGGCAATTTCGCGTTGGGATACTTTGCCGTAACGCTTGCGGTCATGGTGATATTCATTCTCGTCGATCTCATTTACTGTTACTTTTTCAGGCGCGTTCTCGATAAACTCAAATGACAACGCGGGAAAGCAAACGCGACAGAGGGTGTAGCGCGATAAAAAGCAAACGACCGCTCCTGCGAAAAAGCAGGGGCGGTTTTGATATGTCTCAACGTATTTTCACGCCTTTACGGTCTCAGAACAGAGCGGAAAGGATATCCGGGTGTATGATGACGTATATTCCGCAAAGCAGCGCGAGGTGTGCGGGGTAAAAGATATAGAAGAAGTATTTCAGCTTTGCCTTGCCGCGTCGCCCGCCGTAGAACATGAGCGGGATGAGCGCGAGAACGCAGAATATCTGAACTCCGCCCGAAGCGACGGATACGGCGAGAAGCCCCGCGCCGAAGCACAGCAGCATGGTAGCGCGGTTGTAAATGCTCTCCGCAAGTTCGGAAGTCGCGCCGAACGAGCGCATATCGAGCAGGCGGACGGTGACGGGAAGCATGACTCCCGCGATGCCGTAGTCTATGCGCGCTCCCGAAAAGCAGCATAAGAACACCGATCCGCCGACGGCGAGGGCGAGGAGAACGGCGCAAAGCGCGGAGGCGCGCCCGTCCCGCGACACCACGGCGCGTTTAAGCGCGTCCAGGGCGTATATTACGGCGGCGGAAAGGGAAAAGGTTATGAGTATGTCGCCGCACACCTGTCCGCGCGCGACGGACGCCACGGCGGAGGTGCATACGCCAATGATGAGTACGGTGAGCAGGTGGCGCAACTTGTGGCGGGTGTAAAAACAGCCCTCGGCGAACGTAAAAGCGAACAGGGGCATTGCGAGCCGTCCGATGACGCGCAGGGCGATGATGTCGGGAAAGAGTATCATTCCCGTGTGATCGACGAGCATGAACGCGCATGCCGCGAGTTTGAGCATATTGCCGGTAAGCGCGAACGCACCGTCTTTTTTCTCACTGTCTTCCACGCATACTATTGTATGATATGCGCGCATTTTCAGTCAAGCGTTTGGATAAGGACAAAAGACGGCATGAAAGATTAGTATTTAGTTAAAACGAATTAAAAAAATAAAAAATACCTTGACTATGAGCGGCAAAAAATAGTAAAATAAATGCGTAAAAAAGCGGCAATGCCGCGGAGGTGAACGTATTGTCCAAAGCCGTGAACGGAAAGACAAAACTTAAAAGACACAATCCCGTCGGATTCATAATCAGCGTGATACTCTTTATCGCGCTTGTCGGCGCGTCCGTCGGCGGCACGATAGCGGCGGTAAGCATAGGTAACAA
>CASEMM010000188.1 GCA_949289095.1 uncultured Eubacteriales bacterium
CGGCAAACTCGCCCTGCGGATCGGTCAGCGCGACGCCGCCCGCGCTTTTCTCCTCCGCCGCGCGCGCTTCCAGCGCCTCCGCCTTGCGGTATGCCTCTTTCGCCCAGTCCATCATCTTCTCCTTATGACGCATGACAGCCGCGACACGCGCGCGCCCGTCTGAACGCTTTTTATCCCCAGCCGAACGGTCCTGCCGCTCATCGCGGGGCGCACGCGTCTCGTACCGCCGCCCTTTATCGCAAACTCCCTGCGCCGCCCGCCGCACTCGACATACAGCGTCACGTCGCCGTCCGTGCGCAGCGTGACTTCTGAAACGGTTTTGATTTCGGGAGTGCCGAAATCGGAGGCTCCGCTCTCCCATACTTTCACGAGAGGTTCGCCGAATACCGCGCCGCACTTACTCACTCTGCCCGCTCTGCCGTCCGGCATTATCGCGTAAACCTCGCCGCCCAGCTTGCACAGCCGCTTTATTCCGATGCGCGACAGCGAGAACGTGCCGTCCTCTATATCGCATACGAGCAGCGTGTCGTTCGCTTCCGAATCGGCGTCCGTGCGCGCGGCGAGGTAATATCTGCCGTCCGAATACACCGCGCTGGCATCCGGCGACGGCTGCAGACGGACGGCGCGCAGCCGTCTCGACGCGGAATAACCGTCGAACGAATACAGCCCGTCCGCTCCCGTGAGCATTATCACGTCGCCGCACACAGCCGTGCCGCCGGCATATATGCCGCCGCCCGCAACATACAGATTGGCGACGGAGAACGCGCTCTGATCGCCCGTACCGTACAGCCGCGACACGCCGTACTCCCGTATGAGATACACATAGCCGAGAAAGTCCAGCGCTCTGAGCAGCCTGCCGCGCTCGTCGAGCAGCTGCACGAATCCGCCGGCGGACGGAGATACCGTCCATTCGGTGGGGTCGAGATCGTCCGAGAAATACACGGCGTTGCTCTCTCCCGCCGTCGTCGCAAACATTCTCTCGCCGCTCATCGCCATGCTCGTTATCTTCGGACTGTCCACCTTGCGGGCGGGCGAAACGCCGTCCCAGACGTACATGCTGTCCGTCGGCGAGGTCATTATGATGCAGTCGTCGCCGTAAAGGCGGTAATTGACCGCGCTCGGCGGGGATGTGAACGTCACCCCGTAAAGTTCATTCCAGCCGCCGGAATCGCGGTAATACGTCTTGCCGTCCGTGCCTGCGTACATGTCCGTATGCACATATGCGCGCTCGTCGTAATCGTACCGGGTAAACCGCCACAGCGACATGCAGCTCACTCCCGCGAACTCCTCCGTCTCTTCCGTTCCCCAGCCGTCCGTGAGCGCGCCGCCCGTAACGTCGAAATTCTCCGCTCTTGCCGCCGTGCCGTCGGGCAGTACGGAATCGTCCATCCGCATATCCACGTTTGCCGTGAATCTGTTTATCATTCTGCGCGTGCCGCCGCCCGGCAGTTTTACCGTACTCATGCGAATCTCCTGCTCTTTATCCTGACGCTCTTTCTCGCGCACATGGCGAGCGAACTCTTATAGCGCGTGTCCCACAGTTCAGCGACGTCCAGTCCTTCCGTTATGGCGCGCTCCGCCGCGACGCCGTATGCCAGCACGCGCGCGCTTATGCCGTAAAACGCCGCCTCATCTCCGTCCATCGTCGGTTCGGGCATATCGCATGCGGGATCTCCCCTGCGGTACTCTTCCGCGATCTCCCCGACGACGAGGGAATACAGCCGCAGATATTCCCTTGCCAGTTCTTCGCCGCACTCGTCCGAAAGCAGCTCTTCCGCCTCATCCGGTCTTCCGAGCATGCTCGCCGCAGCGGCGCATACGTCCTTTATCATGTCATTCTCCTTAAAGCGTCGCGCGCGGACGGACTGCGCCTCCACCCGCCCTTCGATTTGCAGAAGAAAGGATTGCGGGTACGGCGCGCGTATTCCAGCGTGCGCGCATCCAGCTGTCCGAACGGCACGACGAAGCAGAGGGAGCCGCCCCTCTGCCCGTCGCTGTGCACCTCGTACCTGCCGCGCGTCGCGTTGTAAACGACGTAATAGCTGTCGTCTATATCGCGCAGACGCGAAGCTATGAAGTACACGTCGCCCGTTATGCGAACGAGCCTGTCCATCGTCAGCCCGTTATGCCGGACAGCTTGCCCTGTCCGTTGGGTCTGTCGCACATCAGCTCGCAGTATTTGACGAGCGTCGCCGTATACGTCGGATACCCCTGGTTCTGACGGAGCACGTTGCCGTTTTCCGTTTCGAGGAAGCGCCAGTCGCAGAGGCGGTGCAGGTGGAACACGCTCGTGTCGAGCAGATACATGGTGCCCTTGGGAACGAACCTGTCATACACGAGGGGTATGCCGTTGAAGGACATGGAGCGGAAGCCGCCTTCGAGATCCATGACGTCGATATTGCGTTTATACTGCGACATGTATTCCATGAACGCGTATTTCGTCACGTCGTCGACGGCGATGAAGTCTATCGTCGAGCCGGAGCGCGTTTCGAGGGCGTCGATCGCCTCCTGAATGACCGTTTCGCTTATCTCGCCCACGGAGGCGCGCACATACGGTTTGAGCAGCGGCGACGCCGATCTGTCCACGCCGTAAAGCGGTTTGGTCGTATCGAATATCGCCGCAAGCCCCGTGATCTCTTTACCCATGCTGCCCTGGACGTATACCGCGTCGCCCGTCGCCGTGCCCGAAGGAACTGCGGAAAGAGTCATCGTTTTGCCGTCGTAGTCCACCGATTCGATGACCACGCCCGTACCTCTCATCGCCGTGCCCGAGTGGATGTCCACCACAAGCCCGGGAACGAGGTTGCGCGCGTCGGTCACTCCCACCTCTTTCGAACCGCTCGTAACCGTGCTCACCTCGCACAGTTTGCCCGTGCCGTCGCCGTACAGCATTCGCCCGAGATTGAACTTGCTCGCTTTGAGCAGTCCGTCCAGCTCGGCATTGAGCAGGTCGGTGAACGCTCCCTTGTCGTTGGCGGACGCCCTTATGGCTTTGTCGGATATCTCTATCTGTCCGAACAGGTTTTTGAGCGCGGATACGAACTGAATGTATCCCGTGCCGTGTGCCTTGGGGAGCGCACCGTCCTCGTCGCCCGCGCCTATGCCGCCGTTTATTCCCAGCGACACGGCTTTGCGCACTTCCTTTCCCCATACGTCCGCGCTCGTCTGTTCGATTTTGGTCATCAGGGGATTCACTCTCGTGTTGAGCAGTTCGGGCACCGCGCCGAGATATACGCTTTTGAGCGCGTTTTCCGCGGAATTGACTGTTACCATACTTTTCATTCTCCTTTTATCGCCGGTCGCCCGACGTTATTATGCGTTTCGCCTCTTCGAGGCTCTTTGCGCGGAAAGCCGGAGTGCGCACGGGACAGCCCCGTCCGCATATCACGGGCGTTTCCGCATCTTCCGCGCGCGCTCCGCATTGTACGCGCAGCGCGGCGTTTTCCGTTTCGAGTTCCTTCACGCGGCGCAGCAGATCGCGCCTGTCAGATCGTTTTTTACGCATTCCCCGCCTCCGCCTGCTTCGTCAGCGCCTTCATGCTGCGGTGACGGCGGATGTGCTCCGCCATCCGTTCGCGCAGTCCGGGCACGCGCTTTTCGGCCTTTTCGCATTCCGCTCCGAGCATCCAGCGGATATGGGATCGGATATGCACGTCGTGATCGTCCGTGTCCTCGGCGGCGATCTCCGCTCCGGAAGCCGCACGGAGATTCTCCCCGTCGGCTCTCTGCTCATGCAGGGAGCGCAGTTCTTCCGCCGTTTCCCAGCTGCCGTAGCCGAAAGCGTCGAGCAGCTTGTGCCGTGTCGCGGGGGACAGTCTGCCGTCGTCGTCGGAAAGCAGTCCGAGAGAAAGCAGTTCGAGCAGTCTCGACTGCCGCCCCGAACGGCTGACCGCGGCTTCGGCAACGGTGTCGAACACGACGTCGCACCCGCCGATGTCCGATCCCTTCCACCTGATAAGCTCCACGCGTCCGTCGTCGCCCACGCAGCGGGTGAGCCGCTCGTCCGTCGCAAACTGCTTATACAGCCGCAGTACCATGCGAGACACGTCGCGCACGGCTGCGCGGATGAGGTCGCTCGTTATCGAAAGACGGCTGTCGTCCTGTTCGATGAGCAGCTGTATCGCCGTTCCGCTTCCGGCCTGAGCGGGCACGGCGGACGAACGCATGATGTCGCTCACGCCCGTTATTATGTTGAATTCCTCTTCCAGCCTGCTCTCCTCCGCCGCAAGCGCGGACGGCACGCTGCCCTGCTCCATCATGCGCGGCGGCTGAGCGCCCTGTCTGTATACGACTACGGATCCGGGGCGCAGTCCGTCTGCCTCGAGAGCATCCGTATCCACAGAACCGTCCTCGACGGCGATCACTCCTCCGCACAGTCTGTTTATCAGTTCGTGCTTTCGGTTTTTGACGGCGTTATACGCGCGCTGCAGCGGAATGGCGCGCTCTATCATGCTCGGACCGAAGAACATCCCCGCCGACGGCAACGCGTCCTGCTTTACGAAGGGCAGCGCGCGTCCGCCGTCGGCTCCGTTCATATACGGCAGCGGTCCGGAATACAGCAGCCTGTCGCCGCACACTATGAGCAGTTCCCCGTCCGGCTTGTCCCCGCACGGCCGTTCGTAACGCTCGATGAGCACGGCGTATCCCGAAGGGCGACGGCAGCGCATGTCCGCGAGCGCTGCCGACGATACGCGTTCGGGCAGAAAGAATTCCACGTCCTCTTCTTCGGGCAGCACGCCGTACATGTCGCGTATCTCGCCCACGGGCAGAGCCCGCGCATGAATCAGGGAACGTACGTCGTCCATGGTCTCGGCGCAGAGGTTGTCGGGATATATCTCATACGGCGATACGGCTGCTATGCCCGCGTCGCGGGCGGCTTTGTCCCAGTATACCTTATAGAACGCCGTCCCCGTCAGTTCGCTCCACATCGTCGCGCGGGAGACTATGTTGTCCGTCTGCAAACGCGCGGTCACGGCGGACAGGATTTTGGAGGATGCGTCCGCCGTTTTGAGGTCTTCGTCCGAGCCGGACGCAGGACGCACGCTCATAACCGGACGCACGCCCGCAAGTTTCGCAAGCCGCGTTTCGAGTATGGGGGCGATGTGGTTATATGCCCTGCGCTCCTCCCAAGCGCTGTCGGGCAGCGCGTCCTCCACGCCGAGCACGGGCGTTATCTCCGCAAACTGTCTGCCCGCGACGAAACAGGCGTTGAGCATCCACTGCGCCTCGGTCGCCCGCCGTCTTTCCCTGCGCTCCTCATAGTCGCGTCGCACTCCGAGCGCGACATGCCTCTCGTACTCGGCCTCCGCGTCAGTTCTTTTTACATCCGATTTTTCGTTCATTCTTCTCTCCCGCCGTGGCTGCCGCCAGCCGCGCGATTTCTTTCAGGCAATCCCCGCATATGTGAAGATTGCTGCGCGCGCCCGTGCGCGCGAACCGCACGACGTATTCCGCGCGGTTGCCGCACGCTCCCAGTTCGCAGTTCATTCTGTACCTGCATTTAACGAGTTCCATTCTTACCTCCGTCGTCTGCGTATAGTAATCCGAGCATTCCGAGCACCTTCCGCTTCTCCTCTTCCAGCTCCTCTTCGCTCGGAGTGCTGCCGCCGCCCTGCAGTTCGAGCAACAGCTTTATCGCGCCGAGATCGGGCGGCACGTCCTTTACGGACACTTTACGGCGCGTTTCGTTTCCATCGGCATCATATTCGGACACCGTTTCGCGCGTTTCGTAACCGAGCGCGCGTTTTTTCAGCGCGGCGTAAAGCTCCTTTTCATCGCCGTCCATACCGCCTCCGCGCGAGTGCGGCGGCGAGCCGCTCCTTGTCCCGCCGCACTTCCCCCGGTTCTTCGGGCAGATTCCTGCCTTTCGGCGCGGTCATCAGATAATAGCGGAGTTCGTCGAGGCAGTGATCGTCCCGCTTGACCGGTGCATCCTCCTCTCCCCACGAATAAGTTTTGAGCGCCCTTCTCAGATTGACGCACGACCGGAATATGTAAAGGCGAGGTCCGCCGCCGTCCCCTTTGAGATAGGACTTGACGGTATTTATGCCGCTGTAAAGATCCTTGTTTACGCGCGTATCCGTCAGAATGCCGCGGTCGGCGAACAGCGCCGCGACGCTTCGCATGCCGCCGAGCGTACGCTGATTTGCGGCGGAATCGATGAGCGCGCGGTACCTGCCCGCCTTGTCAGATTTCCA
>CASEMM010000189.1 GCA_949289095.1 uncultured Eubacteriales bacterium
GAGAACTTCAAGTACGACGCAGAGCTCATGCAGGCTATAAAGGAAGTCGTTCACGAGAAACTGTGGGTGTTCGCAAACAGCAGCTTCATGAACAGAGTCAACGCGTCCACGCACTCCGTGTGGAACATGACCTGGTGGAGAAGCCTGTACATTGCCGGCATAGTGGTGTTCTCTGTGCTCACCGCCGCGTCCGTGGCGATGTATGTGACGAGCGAAGTGCTCAAAAAGAGAAAGGAGGCGTAACATGGGTATATTCAAAAAACTTTCGATAGGCTCTTATGTACTCGCGCTTTCAGTCGTGCTTGCGCTCATTGCGATGATCGTCGGCATTGCGAGCAGCGCGAGATACGAGGGATTCTGGGAGCCCACGATGGGCGGAGTGATCGCGTTCACTGTGATCGGCATAGTGTTCGCCGCCGCCTCGATCGTCCTTGGAGTGAAGTTCGGAGAGAAATTCCGGACAAGCGCGCTCCTCGTCGTGACGGTACTGTTCTTCGCGCTTGCGATGTGCTATATGGTAATGAGCATAATGGACGTCATGGGTACGGTCGTGTTCTCAGATCTCGAAAAGGGTTTCGCTCCCGCCGAATATGCGTGTTATGTAGGTCTTGCGAGCAGCGTTATCTACATAATCGCAACGGTGTTTGCGGCAGCCGGCACGTTCTTCCGTCTCGTGCGCAAGAGCGCCGATCCCGCCGAAGTCAAAAAGGCGGTATAAACGACAGGAACGGCGCATATGCGCCGCGGCAGGGAATATATTCCTCCGTAACGGGTTTACAACAGCCGGCAACTCCGGCGCAAATAAATCCCATCACTTCCCGCGCGGAGCAACGAAAGTTGCTCCGCGCGGGTTTTAATTCGCGCCGGTTGGAGTTGCGCCGTTTGTTTGTCTGCGTTCGCATTCACAGCCGCGCTGTGGCGCGGCGCGAGTGCTCCTTGGGCATTGCGCAATCGCCAAAGGACGGGTGCAATATTCGCGCCGATTGTTGATTTCCGTGCGGTGCAATGCACCGTACTCAATCAAGCGCGAACGCCAAAGGACGGGTGCGCTCGGGGGATAAACCCCTTATTAAGGCTAACGCCTTAATTTACTCGCGCGAAGAGTTTGTCAACTATATTTGGAAAAAGAAACGAACAATAATTGTTTATGGGATAGAGTGCGCTCGGCGCGTAGCACTCGTTAGGGCACAGCCTTAACTGCTCGCGCGAAGGAGTTTTGACCTTATATGAAAACAGCCGGAAGTCGGTTGTTTTTCGTAACGGAACATTAAACTCAAACCGATCTGCCGATAATGTGAGCGGAATTGGCGGGCAAGAGAAAAGCATTTGCGGCACGCGGCGGTATAATCGTTACGGGAAAACTTTACGGGGTCAGTTACTTCGTTTCCCGCACCGGCGGTTTTTTGCGAGGCTCATGGTATTGACAGGTGCGCAGTAAATATAACAGACGTTCCGATAAATAAATCAAAACCCCGTATGGTTATAGAACAAACGGGGTTTGAATGTCACGCATAAAGACTTTAAGTTTCTTGGAGGAAGGGGCGCGGGGAAACCCCCTTCTTTTCAAAGAAGGGGGTTTCCCCGCAAAATTTTCTCAAAAAAGGAGCATTGCCTGCGGATTACTGCTTATCGTTATCGCCGCGGCGTTTTGCTTCCTCTTCCTCTTTTTTGCGGGTGCGATAGTCCTTGTAGCCGACGTTCTCGTTATCCGCCTGATCCCACTTTTTACCGCCCACCGCAAGTATGCAGAGCAGAACGACCGCGGTTATCACTATTGCAATGATAGGAAGGACGAGTTTCGCCTCGATGACGAACGCGCCCACGAGCGCGAGAACACCGGCTATGACGAGCACTCCGCCGAACAGGATATACAGCTTTTTGGCTATGCCCACCGTTTTTGCGGCAAAGCCGTAAACAATGAAAAGCAGAGCGAGGGCGAATGCGAAGATCGCTATGACCCACGAAAGATTGACCGTGATCACTTCGAGCGCGCTGAGCAGCCATATGACTGCGACGGCGACGAAACACAGCGCCACGAGAACTTTGAAAAGTAATTTTTTGCTCATGATTTTTTCTCCTTTATCTCAGTATTACGGAATGCGAAACCGCGCATATCGTATCGCCTTCGCCGAGAACGATGTCGTCGCCGTGGCGCACTTCGCGTACGATCCCGCCTATGCGGATGTTGAACGCATCCTGTTTTTCGCTCGCGCTGAGCACGGCGTATTTGCCGGGAATGATTTTAAGATCCTTGCCGACGTTATACGTCACTCCGCGTTGCAGCACTATATCGTTTTCGAGGTGGGAGATGGAGGGCGAGCCGTCCGCATTCTCCTCCTTGCCGTATTTGGTATAGCGCACGCCGTCTATGATGCGCACGTCGTCGGCGGAAGACGTGCGCTTCGTTGCGTCGCGCAATTTAAGCGAAACGACGAGCAGCGCGATTATCAGACCTATGCACACGATTCCGAGCGCGATGATGACGCCTATAAGGGCTTGCATGATATTATCCTCCTTGATCCGTTACCTGAGCAGAAAGTACAGCAGCACGCCGATTCCCGCAAGCACCGCCAGTCCCGCGAACACCGTAACGAGTACTTTGACGGGGGATACGGGCGATTTTCCGGCGACGTTGCCGTTCTGACCGTTGACGTAAAAATTATACAGCTTCTTGTTGTATTTGCTGTGTCCGATATATACGGGGAGCAACAGGTATTTATACGTCACTTTTCCGAACGCCGTGTTCACGTTCAGATAATCCACGATGTCGTATGTATACTGCGCGAGGACTGCGCGCTGTATCGCTCCGCGCATACGGGCCTGCGCTTCGCTCCAGCATTCCGTGCCGTCTTTTTCGTATTGCGACGCGCCGAATCCGTATATGAAATCTTCATTGTACTTCTGCGCGTAGTCCGTGGCGAACGGAAGCAGTTTTTTCATGTGTTTTTCGTCGCGGCTCTTGTTTGCGTATACGAGTACGTCGTTGAAAAACCGCGAATACGTTCCGTTTATCGAAAAGTAGCGTATGCGCCGTTCCTGAAAAGTCTTGCCGTTGCGGCGCACCGTGACGTAATAATATTTGCCGAGTCTGCCGCTGTATGACGAAAACGTATCGGAATCGAACGTGAAGGCGGGGAAGTAGTTGCCCTTTATCTGTTCGGGACGCACCGTCTTTTTGTATTTTCCTGGGGCGTACAGTTTGCGCCTGACCCACTTCTTGAACCTTTCTATCGCCGTGTTCTCGTCGATGAGGAAGGGAAGCACCGCGTTGGGTTTAAGCCCTACGAGATCGCTCTCTTCCACGACGTTCGGCGTTCCGCAGAACGGACATACGGGAGCTATGTCCTTTTTGGACACTATCGTGCGCGCGCCGCAGTTCTTGCAGGCGAACACCCGCGTTTCGTCTTTCCAGTCGGGCGCGCTTTTGAGCATTTCCGAAAACGGGATCTCTTCCGCGAAGTCCGTCAGATCGACGTCTACGTCCGTTCCGCAGAATTCGCAGTGCAGTTTTTTCTGGGCGGGGGAGTAGACGAGATTCGCTCCGCAAGCGGGGCATTTGGAAACGTGCGCGTCAACCTTGACTTCTTCGCGCTGACTGCCCGTAAATTCCGCGTCCGAAGATCCCGAAGAAAAGTCTCCGAACGGATCGATGTTGTTGCCGGTATCGTCTGTCATCAGAGTTTTTCACCGCATTCGGGGCAGAATTTCGCACCCGCCTTGACGGTCGCGCCGCACTTCGGACATGCCGCGCCGCCCAGTTTTGTACCGCACTCGGGGCAGAATTTCGCGCCCGCCCGCACGGACGCGCCGCATTTGGGGCAGGTCTCCGCGCCCAGTTTGGCGCCGCATTCGGGGCAGAATTTCGCGCCCGCCCGCACGGACGCGCCGCACTTCGGACATGCCGCGCCGCCCGACGCGGCGTTCGCCGCAGCCATGTTGCCGGACATATTGTTTGCCATGCCCGCGAATACGTTGCCCATTGCCGCACCCATGCCGATACCCATGCCCGCGCCCATGCCGGCGTTTATCGCGCCGCCTGCGCCGGGATTTTTGGACGCGTTGATCAGCGCGTCCGCCTGCGCTTTCTGCATGTATACGTTCATGTTCTTTCCGAGTATGCCGAGCGATGTACTTTCGTCGAGCGCTTTTTCCAGCGCCTCGGGCAGAGAAAAGTTGACGAAGTTGAACGCCGTGAGTTCGAGCCCGATCTTTTCGAACGTCGGTCCGAGCTGCTGGCGCACCATGTCGCCCATTTCCACAAGATTGCTCGCCATATCGAGCACGGGGACTTTACATTCGCCGATAACGTCGGATATGCGGGTGACCACTATGCTTTTGAGCCAGTCGGTTATGTCCTGCGTATAGAATGTGCTCATCGTGCCCGTGATTTCCGTCAGGAAGATATACGGGTCGGATACTCTGAACGCGTATGTTCCGAACGCGCGTATGCGTACCGCGCCGTAATCGGCGTCGCGCACGATTATCGGATTCATCGTACCCCATTTCTGATCGGTGAACTGGCGGGTGTTGACGAAATAAATATCCGATTTGAAAGGACGTTCAAAACCGTATTTCCAGCTCATCAGCTTGGTGAGCAGAGGTACGTTGTCCGTATTCAGCGTGTAGAAACCGGGCAGGAATACGTCTGCCATTTTGCCTTTGTTGCAGAATACGGCTGCCTGTCCTTCTCTTACGGTGAGCTTCGAACCTTTGTTTACGGTGTCGTTCGACTTTTCGAGATCGATTTTGTGCAGAATGGTGTTGCGTGTGTCATCCGTCCATTCTATGAGTTTGAGTATTCCCATGCTTTTTTCCTCTCCTTGGGTTTCCGTATGTAAACATTATATTATAAAAGCACGGTTATGTCAATAGAGTGCGCCGTTTTTTAACATTACTAATATTATTTTAATTATTTAAGTCTGCCGCGCAGCGTCCGTTTCTTTCGTAAGACAGGAACGGTTTTTTGCGCATACGCGAATACAGATACGCGTTTGTGTAAGAAATGCAATATAAAAAAGTAAAAAACGCAATTGCCTTTTTGCGTGGGGGGGGGGTAATATTAAAATAGCGGTATAAGAATATCCGCATGCCCGGTTCGGGGCGGATATTATTGCCGCGGAAATATAACAAGGAAAGGAGAAGTGATGGAAATGAAAAAAGCGGCAGCGGTATTGCTGTGTCTCGTGGTCGCCTTGTCCGTCGTTTTTGCGTTTTCCGCTTGCGGAGGGCAGGAAATTCCGCCTCCGCCCGAGCAGAGCGACGGAACGTTGGGGTGGGACGATATTTACGATCCCGACCGACCGGACTACGGATTCGACTACGATTACGATTACGTCAAGCCGGATCCGCCGGAACTCGTGCACGAATATGTGCCCGACCCGGATCCCGCGTACGAAACGGGCGCGGAGACAGTCGTTACCAGAATGGAAGGGGAAAACGCGGAAGTGGACTTCCACGGTACGAACGACTCGGCGTGGCGCAACGAATTCAGCGATGTGGACAAACTCGCGTTTGATTTCCGGCTGAGCAACAAACTCTGCACGAGGAATCTCAACGACGCGTGGCAGGGCGGCACGCGGCTGATTTTCACGTTCGAGTCGGATAAATCGTATACGGTCAGAGTCAGCGCGCTCATATCCACGCATGACGACAAGACCGATCCGTACGTCCCCGCGAGCAATTTCAGGGTGCGTTCGGAGGGAACGGACGCGAACGGCGACGGCGTATACAGCTACGCCGATCTTTCGGGTATCGAAATGCCGCGTTCCGAATCCGTCGAGCTCGTTTCGGGGGGCGACGTGAACAGCGTGTATTTCTATTTCGCAACGCTTGAATTCGAAGCCGCGATATACGAGGGCGAAACGAGCATCATATTCGAATATTCGGGCGGCGGCAAGGGCTGCAACGTCGATTATATCGAAATAGACACGTCCGCCGCCATAAGCGGATGGGACGATACGTTCTATATAGACGGCGATACCGCCGACGGTTCGGACGGTACGAAATGGTATGTGTCGCAGACGCCCACCGAAACGGAAACGGGCATTTTCACCGCGCAGAAATATATCGCCGGGGCGTATCACGAGTATAATTACGGTCTGCCCGCGCTCGAAGACGAGGACGGCAACCCGACGGAAGGCTACACCGCGGAAGCGAACGGCGCGTATTCGTTTACCTTCAAAAACGATAAAGTCACGTTCACACCCGGACAGACTCCGCAGATAACGGCGACGATAGGCGAAGATTCGCTTGCGAAATTCGCGGGCAATGCGGAATCCGTCGCAAAGAACGTCGGCGATGCTCTTACTGCGTCGGATTTTGAAACGCCGGCGGGCAAGGAGATCGCCACGGTCCGCGTATACGATACTCTCGGGCACGATCTCGGAAACGTCACCCTCGGCGAATGGACGTTCCCCGCCTACGACGTCGTTCTCGAAGTTACGTCTCTGATAAAAGAGGGATATACGCTTTACGACTGCGGCAACGAACAGAGCGGCAGGCTTCCTCAGCCGGTATACGGAGGGGCGATAAAGGCGAACTTCACATACTCCGGCACTTTCGACACGCTCATTCACGGCAGCGCGTCCGGGGACGAGATGTACGGCAGCGTGCTTTCGTACAGCGGTACGCTGACTCCCAGAGGTACTCCTCTGCCGACGGAGGACACGCCGAATCCCGTCGAGGCGGATACGCAGTTCCGTATGGCAACGCATATAGGCGCGAACAATAACGATAAGCCCGTCGTGCTGAACAAGACGCATTCGTTCATATACAATCTCGAAAACTTCGGCGAATCGAGAATATATCTGCGCCTCAATCAGGTCAACGCGAGCAACACGGTCGAGGATGACGACGAAGGCGTCATAGTGGATCTCGATCCGGGAGAGAGCATGACGGCGCAGATAGACATCGCGTTCAGGAACGGCAGCAATAACCGCAACGCCATGGGACTGTTCACCGTGCTGGCGGACATAACGGACATGAAGCTGGGCATTGCGTTCGCCGCGAAGATCGCGAAGTGACGGATAAGGAGAGAGTGATATGAAGATATTTACCGAATATTTCAGGGACAGAACGGTTGCGTTCTATGTCTCTCTCGGCTTCGCGCTGCTGTCGCTCGTCGTTGCGATAGTATACGGTGCGGCGGTGCTCGGACTGGACGACGGCATTTCCGTCGCGCCGGTGATCATGATGATAATCGGAGCGCTGGCAGTCCCCGCGTTCGCGCTCATAAGACTGACGCGCGTCGGGCTGGGAGTAATGGGAGTGCTCGATTTCTTCTCCGTCGTCATATATGCGGTCACCGTTTACGAATATCCCATTTCGCAGGCGATGATCGTATCGAACGCGATGGATATCCCGGGCATGATGTCCATAATAGCCGTGGCGGCGCTTATGTTCGTGTGCGTCATAGCGGCAAACGTGCTCGCATGGATACGCCAGGAGAAAAAGCGTCCCGCGGGCGGAGAAAACGGCGCGGCGGACGCGGCATAACGGAGGGAAAAATGAGAAAAATACTTTTTCGGACATCGCTGATACTGTTCAACGTCATGGTCGTGCTGTTCGGTATCTCGATAATATTCAACGAAGTGAGCCGCAACGGAGAAGTGGAAGGCTTTCTCAATTCCGTTTTCGGCGCGGGTGAACAGATAGTATACAACACAGGCAAGACTCCCGTGTATTATAAAAGCTGGTATCAGGGCATAGACGATCTCATGGCGGGCAACGCTGAATACGCGGGCGCGGCGGAGGCGGAAGGCGCGGTACTGCTCAAAAACGAAGTGATCGACGGCGAAACGGGCGAAAAGGCTCTGCCGCTGAGCACGGAAGAGGACAGGATATCGCTGTTCGGCGTCAATGCGTACCTTCCCGTATACAGCATACTCGGAGCGGGCAAAGTCATGATAGACGACGAATACAAGCAGTATTTCCGCCCCGAACTCGAAAAAGAGGGATTTACCGTCAATACCGAACTTTCGGCGTGGTATGAGAGTCATTCGGAATACTACCGCGAATACAGGGATGCGAATTTCATCAATTTCGACATAAACGGCGCGAGCTGGGACGAAATAGGTACGGACGCAAAGACCGCGGAGGGATATAACGCCGCCGTATACGTTCTCGGCAGAGTGGGCAACGAGGGCGTCGACCTTCCGCCGTACACTACGAACAAGGGCGGTACTTCCGGACTCACCGACGGAGATTATCTGCGTCTTACCGCAAAAGAAGACAGCGTTCTCAAAGGGCTTAAAGCGGCAAAGGACGACGGCGTATTCGACCGCATAATAGTTCTCGTCAACACGGCGAATCCCATTCAGGAAGACGATTTTCTCGACAACGCGGACTACGGCATAGACGCCGCGGTGTGGATAGGACTTCCCGGAGCGGCGGGTATACCGGCGGTAGCCGACATACTTTCCGGTTCGACGACTCCGTCGGGCAGACTTTCCACCGCGTGGTATGCGGGCAGAAAGCAGAACCCGACGTGGAACTATTTCGGAAATTTCAACAACGGCGCGTCTTACGTTCTCTATCAGGAGGGCATGTACGTCGGCTATAAATACGCCGAAACGCGTTACGAGGACTATGTGACGAAATGCAGGAACGCGGGGACGTATGTCTATGAAGACGCAATAAATTATCCCTTCGGCTACGGCATGTCGTATACGACGTTTAAGCAGCGCATCGTATCCGTCACGCCCGATCCCGATCCCGCCAAGAATTACTATACGGGCGGACTGATGGCGGCTTCTTCGGAAAACTATACGGGCAACTACGGCAAAAGGCGTCCCGACGCGGAGCTTCGCGCCACGGGCAGCGCGCTCGGCGACTGCGACGATCTCATCGTTACCGTGGAAGTGGAAAACACCGGCAGCACCTATTCGGGCAAGGAAGCGGTGCAGATATACGTTCAGCAGCCGTATACGGCGGACAACATCGAAAACGGGGTGGAGAAACCCTCCGTCGAGCTGGTGGGATTTGCAAAGACAGCCAAACTCGCTCCCGGCGCGAAAGAAACCGTGCAAGTGAAGATAGACGCGAACAAGCTGTTTGCGGCATACGACATAACGCAGAACAAATACGTCCTCGACGCGGGAACTTATTATCTGACGGCGGCTGCAAACGCGCACGACGCGGTGAACAACATACTTGCGAAAAGGGGTTATTCGCCGGCGTCGACGGAAAATAGGATGGATGCGGAAGGCGACGCGTCTCTCGTGGCGGAAATAGAGGTGTCCGATTCCCGTTCGCAGTCGTATAAATATTGGACGCAGGGCGGAGAGGAAGTGACGAATCTGTTCGATCACGGCGACCCGAACAAGTGCGATCCGAACGGCAACGAGATAAGATTCATGTCGAGGAGCGACTGGGAAGGCACGGTGTCGGATACCAATCAGACGGTAACGCGTACGAACGCCCGCGAAGAGGGCAGGGCTTATGACGACGGCGACAACTATTCCGATCACAGGACGAACTATCCGTACTACGACGGCAAGGATCCGACGTTCGGCAGAGAGCTTGACGAGCCGATCATGCTTATAGACATGAAAGGCGTCGAATACGATCCCGCGCGCGGCGCGAGCGAAGAGGACGTGCGGAAGTGGAGCGACTTCCTCGATCAGCTGACGTGGGAGGAGATGTGTACGCTTACCGGCAGCGGCAGACGCATGACAGAGGGTATCGACAGCATAGTCAAACCTCTGACTAACGATCTCAACGCGTCAAACGGACTCAACTGGAAATTCGACCCCGCGTATGAGAGCGACGGGAAGAACAATAACTCTAATATAGGTTTAGGCGCGCGGTTCGATGCGAATAACAGAGACAGGTATCCGATGGGTTATCCCTGCGAGGGCATAATCGCGTCCACGTTCAATGTCGAAATAGCATATGTCGTCGGTCAGGCAATAGGCGAAGACGCGCTCTGGGCGGGCGCGAGCGGACTTTACGGCTTCGGACTCAACCTGCACCGCAATCCCTATCACGGCAGAGCGGGCGAGTATTACAGCGACGATCCGTTCCTGACCGGCGTTATGGCGGGGTACGAATCGCTCGGCGCGCAGTCCAAAGGACTGTATGTGTACAACAAGCATTTCGTTCTCAACGATCAGGAGGTCAACCGTTCGTCTTACGCGTCGTGGATAACCGAACAGGCGCTGCGTCAGGAACATCTGCGTCCGTTCGAAATAGCGATAGAGATAAGCGACGCAATGTGCGTGATGACCGCGTTCAGCCGCATAGGCACTTACTGGACGGGCAACGACTATAACCTCATGACGAGGTGGCTGCGCGGCGAAGCGGGCATGGCGGGATTCGCCGTCACCGACTGGTACAAGAGCGCCGGAATGAACATGACGAACGGTCATCTCGCGGGCACCGAGCTGCCCGACGGCGACGCCGTGAGTTCTCTCAGGGACAAAGGTCCGGGTACGGGCAACGAATATCTGACGCAGGCGACGAGGATTTCCGCGATGCGCATTCTCTATACCGTCGCAAACAGCAACGCGATGAACTTTATCGGCGACGATACGGTGATGTATACCGTGGATCCCGCATGGTGGTCCGTCAGGGACGGACTCGTGATCACGGTGTGCGTTGTGTTCGGAGTGAGCTGCGCGTTCCTTGCCGCGACTGCGGCGTGGACGATTCTCGCAGGAGTGTTCTCGCGCAGAAGATCGCACAAATAATCCGGATTCGCTTTCGGGCGATACGGATTCATCCCCATCGCAAGACGGCTGTCCCCTGAGACAGCCGTCTTTTTGTCGTTCCCGTCTTGACAAAAACCGCGAAATCGGGTATACTGTTTACGATACGGCAAGGAGAAGAGATGAGAAACATAGCCATTGTCGAGGATGATGAAGAGGCTGCGGAAGCGCTGGCAACGCTTCTCCGCAGGTATGAAAAAGAGCGGGGGAGGGGTAACTCCTTTAATCTGGTGCGTTACCGCGATGCGGAGACGTTTCTTTCCGCGTATGACAGCGGTTTCGAAATAGTGCTCATGGACATAGAACTGCCGGATATGAACGGCATGGAAGCGTCCAGGCGGCTGCGCGAACGGGATGCGGACGTAATTATCATATTCGTTACCAATATGGCGCAGTACGCGATCAAAGGGTATGAGGTCAGGGCGTTCGATTTCATCGTCAAACCCGTCGTTTACGCGGATTTCGCGCTCAAACTCACGGGCGCGCTCGAATGCGCGGACAAGCGGCGGGGAAAGACCGTCTGGATATCCAACAAGGAGGGGCGTACCGCGCTGCGCACGACGGACATAAAATACGTCGAGGTCGTGCAGCATATGCTTATCTGGCATACAGTCAGCGGCGACTTCCGCGCGAGCGGGCAGCTTTCCGACGCGGAAGCGATGCTGCGCGGAGAGCCGTTTGCGTATTGCAACAGGTGTTATTACGTCAATCTGCGCTTCGTTACCGCCGTGCGCGGCTATGACGTGTTCGTCTGCGGAGAACGGCTTGCGATATCGCGCATGAAGCGGGCGGCGTTCGCCGACGCGCTGAACGCCTTTCTCGCGGGAGGCGGATGATGCTGTTCTTTTATAAGATTCTCTTTGCCGCGGAAATACTCGTCGCGGAGTTTCTTTTTACCTTCCGTCTCAAAAAGCGGCGGCGTTTTCCGCTGCGCTTTGCCGCGGTGTGCGCAGGCGTCATTGCCGTCGCCGCCGCGTTTCCGGCGGGGTTCGACGCCGCAAACACATTCTGGTACAACTCGCTCATGTTCCTCTGCATATTCGCCGTAACGCTGCCCGGACTTCTGCTGTGTTACGACGAAAGCATGCTCGGGCTGTTTTTCTGCGCAATGGCGGCGTACACCGTCCAGCATTTCGCATACGAGTTTGCGAATCTGCTGCTGTCGCTCATATGGCAGGCGAGAAGTCCGCTGCTCGGCATGTACAGCGATTCCCTGATTCTCGGTTTCAACAGGGAAACGCTGCTGCTCGCAGTCGGGTATCTGATATGTTACGTGGCGGCATATACCGCGATGTATTTTTTCTTTGCGAGAAAGATCGTATCGGGAAAAGAGGTGATCGTGCGCAGCAAGTCCATGATGTTTCTTATCGCGGCGGGGCTGCTTGCGAACATACTGCTCAATTCCGTACTTGCTTATCACGGCAGCATGGACCTTGTGGGCGAGGTGATAAGCTATGTGACCAATATGCTTTGCTGCGCTCTGCTGATTTACGCGCAGTTCGGTTTGCTGCAAACCACTGAAGCGGAGGCGGAACTCGCGCTCGTCAGCCGTCTGCGTCGCCAGGAGCGGGAGCAGTATGAGTTTTCCCGCGAAAACATAGATCTTATAAATATGAAGTGCCACGACATGCGCCATCAGCTGCGGGAGATAGGACGCAGCAGAAGTATGCCCGACGACGTCGTGCGCGAAATGGAAAGCGCGATTTCTCTGTACGACGCCGTCGTGAAAACGGGCAACGTCGCTATGGACACGGTGCTGACCGAAAAGAGCTTGCAATGCGCAAAGGCGGGCGTGCGGCTGACCTGCGTCGCGGACGGAGGCGCGCTGTCGTTTATGAGCGAATCGGACATATATTCGCTTCTGGGCAACGCACTCGAAAACGCGATGGACGCCGTCATGCGGCTGGACGAGAACGAACGCGTCATATCGCTCAAAGTGTTCCGCACGGGAGAACTCGTAACGATAACCGTGCGCAACCCGTATATGGGGAAGATAACGTTTGACGAAAACGGTCTGCCCAAAACGACGAAGGGCGGAACGGACGTTCACGGCTACGGCGTGCGCAGCATTATTCAGACGGCGGAGAAGTACGGCGGAAGGGCTTCCGTCTCGGCGTCGGACGGAGTTTTCGCGCTCAACGTGCTGCTTCCCGTGCCGCCCGACGGCGGGAAACGCGCAGAATAGGAGTTACTTTTACGCGAATAAGCGGCTGACCTTGACGGAGAGCCGCTTTCGTTTATAATATTTTTTGTCCGACAGGCTCGGACGGAAAATATAAAACGGAGGTAAAAGATAATGGGAAAAGCGGAAACGCTTGTTAAAAAGTTCAGGCGTGT
>CASEMM010000190.1 GCA_949289095.1 uncultured Eubacteriales bacterium
GCGAGGGAATAACGCAGATATCGAAGGCGGACATAAAAACTGGGCTCGATCTCGGCTACCGCGTGAAACTTCTTGCGATAGGCAAGCGCAGCGGCAATGTGATCGAAGTACGCGTGCATCCGACGTTCGTTCCCGCCTCGCATCCGCTTGCGGGCGTGGGCGGTTCGTTCAACGCCGTTTACGTGCACGGCGATTTCGTGGACGATCTCATGTTTTACGGCAGAGGCGCGGGTGCGCGTCCGACCGGCAGCGCGATAGTGAGCGACATAGTGTATGCGGCAAAAGCGTCTGCGCCCGTGTATTCGGATTTCGACAATAACGGAAAAACGGAGGACGGCGTGGAGATTACGGGCGACTTCCGCAGCAAATATTATCTTGCCGTTTCCGTCAAGGACGTACCCGGCGTGCTTGCCGCGGTTACGGGCGTATTTGCCGATCACAGCGTCAGTATCGAGAGCGTTTCCCAGCGTTCTTCGGGCAGCGGCGCGGCGATAGTGTTCCTCACTCACACCGCTTTCGAGAGCGATATAAAAGCGGCGGTGGCGGACATAGAAAATCTCGACGACACCAATAAGGTGGAGAGTCTCATCCGCGTGCTCGGATGACCGAAAATAATATTAAAATTCGCATATAAGGGAAAAATTGTTTGACAACTCCGCGGGCATTATAATATAATTAACGGAGTATTGTAACAAGTATAAACCGAAGGAGACATCCGATGTCAAGAATTACGAAGAAAACCGTTGCGATTGTAATTGCGTTCGTTCTCGCGTTCGCGCTTGCCGTTGCGACGGTGACGGCATATGTCGGTCCCGACGCCGGCAGAGCGTCCGCATACAGCAGCGACAGCGGTGCGGTTACCGCCATAGATTCCGGAATTACGGAGCGCGTCAGATACGGCGAAACGCTTAACGTTCCCCAAGCGCAGTCAGGCTTTACCGTGAAAGTGGTGACGCCCGGCGGCGAAGAGATAACCGAGGGTACGGACAGCATCGTGGCGGACGAGTTGGGCATTTACCGTATTTATTATACTTATACGAGCGGTAGTGAAATCGGCAGCTACTATTACAACGTCGAGTGTTATCTCGACCGCGAATATAAGTTCGTCGTTGACGGACACGGCTCCGATATCCCCAGCATCGCGCAGCAGAACCGCGAATCAGTCGTTCTTCCTTCCGCGACGCTTTATTATCTCGACGAGGATCTCGACGAGTGGTTTCCCGTGAATTTCGAAGAGGACGGCAGCGATGTGTATTGCAGCGTTACGACTCCTTCCGGCGTTACTACTCTCTATAACATATACGACGATGCGGATGATACCGCAGATGCTGATTGGGGCGACGGAGCGACGCTGAGCAATCTCGAACTCGGAACGTATTTCATAACTTACTATGCAAAACTTGCTGGAGGCAAGAATACGCAGTCCGAGCAGTATACCATGCAGGTGCGCTCGCAGTTCAGCGACAATACGGATCCCACTCTGAACGTTTCGGGACTTCCCAGCTCCATATCCATAGGAACGGAAGTGACACTTCCCGCGGCAACCGTAAGCGATAACTACGACGAGCGCGTCGGAACGTCCGTCCGCGTCACGCATACTTATGCGGGACAGTCGGAAGCCATCGACGTCCGCGCGGCAGTCGTCGATCCCGTGACGGGCTACGCCGTCAAGGACGACGAAAACAATTATCTGTATTATGCCGCAGCAGGTACGGAAGGCAGCGAAATTTACGACTATTCCTATTATGCGTCCGGTGACAGCGAGATCGGAACTCCCGGCTGGGACGGGGATCTCATCGAGGAAGGCGACCGCAAGGTGACGACGAACGTTTCCGAAGCCGTCGTGGTTCGTTTCGACAACGTCGATTTCATGAGTTTCTATCCGACCGAATCCGGTTCGTATACCGTGACGTATCAGGTGACCGATACGAGCGGCAACAGTTCTGCTCCTCACGAATACAGAATGACCGCGGCAGATACGACTGCTCCGGTGGTCGAAGAGTTCGATGTCGATAAAATTCCCACTACCTGGGGCAGAAACGACGTCAGAAAGTACTCCGAATCGGAAACTGCCGGCGAAAGCATTTCGGACCGTAACGTGGCGTTTCCCATTCCCGTTCTTACGGATAATCTCGACAACGACGAGGATCTCAGAGTTTCCTTCGTTCTTACCGATCCCGACAGCGAGACTATCATCTCCATAACGGATATATACGAAACGGAATATTCCGCGGCGGTAACGTCATCCAGTTCCAATTACGACGGCGGCAAAACGTATGCGCTGTTCAGATATTGGGAATACAGCGGTGACGGATCATACACCGTCGCCGAAGACGGCCGCATGAGCGGTCCCGGAATCAGCGGCGACGTCTATTCGCTCGTCAAGTATGAAGACGGTACGATAACCGGGCTCTTCGATTTCGCAAAGACGGCGGTGAACAGAACGGGCACTTACAGCGCAAGCTATACGATGCGCGATTCCGTAGGCAACAACAGAACGCAGACGTATACGACGAACGTTCAGACGTCGTTCAGCGATCTGACGAAGCCTGTCGTCGCGTTCGATGTTCCGGCAAGCGTTGCGTTCAGGGAATACGACAGCGAAGAAACAATAGACGATGTGCTGTTCTCCGATAACGATTCGAGGCTTGACGTCGAATACTATTTCGTATTCGGATATTCTGGCGGCAGCGTTACGACGGACAGCCCTTCCGAAACCGATTTCGACGGTCTTATGAGCGGTCTTACGGAAGGCACGGATTATATAGAGCTGGATTATTCGTCCGGTACGAATACTCTCGAACTCATGTGGCAGGACGGCGTCAATTATCTCCGCGTGACCGATGCGGACGGCAAGATTCATAAAATTGCCGCAGCCGATCTTGAGGATACCCTGTACGTTGCCGGTAAAGCGGTTGACGACGTGGGTAACGTAAGCGTCAGAATACAGCCCGTCAGCGTAATTACCGAAAACACATTCGTCTCCAACCCCATTGACGGCGGTGACGTGACGTTTACGACGGCTCTTGACCTCGAAGGGGCGGCGGGCGAACAGCTGCTTGTGGGTTCCGCCTCGATAAATTACGGTGCAGAGGAGCTTCG
>CASEMM010000191.1 GCA_949289095.1 uncultured Eubacteriales bacterium
ATAAAAGAGGCTCTTACTGTTACCGTGAACGGCAGAACGCGTCATATGGAAGTCGCGTTTCACACCGGGCACAACGTCGTACGCTGCATAATGTTTGCCGAAACCGAGGGCCTTTCGCGCGGAGCGGAAGTAACTGCAACGGGAAGCAGTATATCCGTTCCCGTAGGAGAAAAGACGCTGGGCAGAATGTTCAACGTACTCGGACAGCCTATAGACGGCATGGGAGCGATCGCAGACGACGTTCCTCGCATGAGTATATACCGCAAAGCTCCCGCATTTTCCGAACAAAGCCCTGTCATCAGCGTGCTCGAAACGGGGATTAAGGTCATAGACCTGCTCGAACCGTACGCAAAGGGCGGAAAAATAGGTCTGTTCGGCGGCGCGGGCGTCGGAAAAACGGTTCTCATACAGGAGCTTATACACAACGTTGCGTCCGAGCACGGCGGATATTCTATATTCACCGGCGTCGGCGAGCGAAGCAGAGAAGGCAACGACCTGTGGGCGGAAATGAACGAGAGCGGCGTTTCAGACAAAACGGCGCTGGTTTTCGGGCAGATGAACGAAGCGCCCGGCGTGCGTATGCGCGTTGCGCTTACGGGACTTACGATGGCAGAATACTTCCGTGACAGAGAGAATAAAGACGTTCTTCTGTTTATCGACAATATTTTCCGCTTCGTACAGGCAGGCAGCGAAGTATCGACTCTGCTCGGAAGAATGCCTTCCGCAGTCGGTTATCAGCCTACTCTCGCCAACGACATGGGCGAACTTCAGGAACGCATTGCGTCTACGCGCAACGGTTCGATAACGTCCGTTCAGGCGGTATACGTTCCTGCGGACGATCTTACGGATCCTGCGCCCGCCACGACGTTCACTCATCTCGACGCGACTACGGTTCTCAGCAGAAAAATTGCGGAACAGGGCATTTATCCGGCCGTCGACCCGCTTGCGTCATCCTCGCGCATACTCGAAGCGGATGTAGTCGGGACCGAACATTACGAAACCGCGCGCAAGGTGCAGGAAATATTGCAGAAATATTACGATCTTCAGGATATCATTGCAATACTCGGCATGGAGGAGCTCGGAGAAGAGGACAAAGCGATCGTCGCGCGTGCGCGGCGCATACAGCGTTTCCTTTCGCAACCTATGTTCGTTGCCGAAAAATTCACCGGCACTAAAGGCGCATACGTTCCGCTTAAAGAAACGATAAGAGGTTTCAGAGAAATAATTTCGGGCAACATGGACGAGTATCCGGAGGCGGCGTTCTTCAACGTCGGCACCATAGACGAAGCCGTAGAAAAAGCGCATAAACTTATGTCGCACTGACGGAGGATAGAATGAACGCGTTCAAACTGCATATCTGGGCGTCGGAAAAACCGTTCTATGACGGGGAATGCGTATCGCTCGTGATTCCGTCAGTAGACGGCAAATACGGTATCATGGCGAAGCACAGCAACACGATTACCGCGATAGTGCCCGGAGAACTGACGTTTACGATTCCGGACGGAAAAACGCAGATAGCGGCGGTTTCCGAAGGAATAGTGAAAATAGAAGATAACGATGTGCTCGTGCTTGTAGAAACGATAGAGCGGCCGGAGGAAATCGACGCAAACCGGGCAAAGGCGGCGGCAGAAGCAGCGCGGGAAGCGATGATGCAGAAGCTGAGCCGCAGGGAATATTACACCACGCGCCTTACGCTTGCACGCGCAATGAGCCGGCTGCAGGTCAAAGGACACTCCGACGAAAACAAATGAACAGCAGAAAAGCGCGAAAAGCAAACGCCGTTCCGCGCTTTTTAGTTATCATGCATTCCTTTGTCGTAAAAACGATTGATTTTGACGAGAAAAAAATATATAATCATACTGATGAACGATAAACAAAAACTCAAGCGCAATTTTTGTATAATAGCGCACATAGATCACGGCAAAAGCACGCTTGCCGACAGGCTTATGGAAAAAACGCAGACGGTTTCTTCCCGCGACATGGAGGATCAGCTGCTTGATTCCATGGATCTCGAACGAGAGAGAGGAATCACCATAAAACTCACGCCGGTAAGAATGTTTTACACCAAAAACGGAACGGAATACGAGCTTAATCTGATAGATACTCCGGGACACGTCGACTTCACTTATGAAGTGTCGCGCAGTCTGCGCGCATGCGACGGTGCGGTGCTCGTGGTGGATGCAGCGCAGGGAGTTGAAGCGCA
>CASEMM010000192.1 GCA_949289095.1 uncultured Eubacteriales bacterium
CATCGTTCGCGCTCGCGTATGAGTGCGCGCGGCCCGCCTCATCCGTCGTCGTAGCCGCAATGTACGAAAAACCGCCGACGTTTCCGCTGCCCGACATATACGGGAAAAATCTGACGTTTAAAACGGGCGGCGTGGACGGAGTTTACTGTGCCGAAGAACTGCGCCTTATTGCCGACGGAAAACTGGACGTTTCCGCGCTCGTAACGCATGAGTTTCCGTTTGCGCGGCTGGAAGAGGCTTACGAACTGTTCGGGAAGCGCGCGGACGGCGTAATGAAAACGATGATAACGCTCGGTTAGCGGCGGGATGCACCCCGCCGCAAATGCTTGCTTTTCGCGCGGACAGGCGGTATAATATATGCGGAAATAAATTTTCAAAGGAGAGGCGCGGCTGTCTGCCGCGCCGGAACAGAGAGATCATGAAGACGCATGCTATAATAATCATGGACGGGTTCGGATACCGCGAGGAAAAGCGCGGAAACGCCGTTGCCGCGGCGGGAACACCCAACCTCGACAGGCTCATGGCGAAATATCCGCACACGCTCATCGAGGCGAGCGGACGCGCCGTCGGACTTCCCGCGGGTCAGATGGGTAACAGCGAAGTAGGACACCTTAACATAGGCGCGGGCAGAGTGGTGTATCAGGATATAACCGCGATAGACAAGGCTATAGAGGACGGCGAGTTCTTCGAGAACGCCGAGTTCACCGAGGCGATGGACAGGGTGAATGCAAACGGCGGCGCGCTCCATCTCGTCGGACTGCTTTCGGACGGCGGCGTTCACTCAATGAACACGCACCTTTACGCGCTCCTCGAAATGGCAAAGAGAAAGGGCGTAAAGAACGTATGGGTTCATTGCCTTATGGACGGGCGCGACGTGCCTCCGAGATCGGGCGGGGATTTTATAGCCGCTCTCGAAGAGAAGATGAATGAGATCGGCGCGGGCAGAATCGCCACGGTCATAGGCAGATATTATTATATGGACCGCGATAATCGCTGGGAACGCGTCAAGGAAGGCTACGATATGATGTACGCGGGAGTAGGCGAGCATTATGCGACGGCTGCGGACGTGACGAAAAAGTCGTATTCCGAGGGCGTTACGGACGAGTTCATCCGCGCGAGCGTCGTGGGCGGCTATAAGGGAGTGAACGACGGCGACTCCGTCATATTCTTCAACTTCCGTTCGGACCGCGCCCGCGAGATCACGCGCGCGGCGGTATATCCCGATTTCGATAAGTTCGAACGCGCGGGCGGATATAAAAAGGTGTTTTATGTGTGCATGACGCAGTACGACGCGACGATAGAGCACGTCGTCATAGCGTTCCCGCCCCGCCGTCTCGTAAACACGCTCGGCGAGTACCTTGCAAAAGAGGGAAAGACGCAGGTGAGATGCGCGGAAACGGAAAAATACGCGCACGTCACGTTCTTCTTCAACGGCGGCGTGGAAGAGCCGAACAGGAACGAAACGCGTATACTCGTGCCTTCGCCCAAAGTTCCGACTTACGATATGCAGCCCGAAATGTCCGCGCCCGAAGTGTGCGAAAAGGCGCTTTCCGTCGTGGGCAAGACGGACGTGCTCATAATGAATTACGCCAACTGCGACATGGTGGGTCATACCGGCGTGTTTGACGCTGCGGTCAAGGCGGTGCGCACGGTAGACGAGTGTGTGGGCAAAGTGGTTGACGCAGTTCTTGCGACGGGAGGTACCGCGCTCGTATTTGCAGACCACGGCAACGCCGAACTTATGAGTTTCGAAGACGGCAGCCCGTGCACGAGCCACACGACCGATCCCGTTCCGTTCATAGTGTGCGGCGACGATTACGTCGGCTGCAAACTTTCTGACGGCGGTGCGCTGTGCGACGTCGCTCCCACGCTGCTGCATGCGATGGGACTTCCGCAGCCCGCCGAAATGACGGGTAAGTGCCTTATAGAGGGCAAGTAAGCAGACATTTAAGCGAGATAGGCAAATGCGATAAGCTCCTTTTTACGCGCAAAGCCGCGCGGAAAGGGAGCTTTATGCTTTTTAAGAGCCTTGATTTCGCGTTCGTGTGCCGATAAAGTGCGGAAACTCGCCTGACCGTAAAAACGCTTTCTGCCCGCCGCATCCCGCAGGAAGTTGCCGTAAAAGCCGTTTTCAAACATCCGCCGCGCACCGAATGCCCCTGCGCGCCCGCCGCGAGTTTCCGAAAAAGCTCCGCCTCTTTCGGATAAAACTTGTTCTCCGATACTATTTTCGCGCCGCCTCTTGACAAACGCATGCCGACATGGTATCATATATAATATAAAACTGCCGATAAGGCGGATAATCAAGGAGGACACGGTATGAGAAAGATTGCGGCTGCGTTGCTTTGCGCGGTCATTGCGGCGACGGCGGTATTCGCTGTCGGTTGCGGAGGCGTGGACATTTCCCCTCTTTACGGGAAGACGTACACGTTTACGGGAAAGACCGCGGACATCG
>CASEMM010000193.1 GCA_949289095.1 uncultured Eubacteriales bacterium
TGTATTCCGCGTTTTTCAGCGCCGGGATCATTCCGAAAACCCTGCGCTGTTCGCCGAATTTCAGATTGGTCTGAAACCCCACGAGATTATACATATCGCCTGCCGCGTTTTCCCTGCGCAGCTGCAACACCGCATACGCGCGTTTTCCCGTTCTCGGATCCGTCAGTCCCACGGGGCGCATGGGACCGAAACGCAGTGCGTCGCGTCCCCTTGCGGCCATAACTTCCACGGGCATGCATCCTTCGAATATCTCACCTTTACCGAACGTATGCGCGTCCGCTCGCTCCGCAGACGTAAGCGCGTCGCAAAACGCCTCGTATTCTTCCCTGTTAAGCGGACAGTTGAGATAATCGTCCGGATTTCCCTTGCCGTATCTCGCGGCATAAAACGTTTCGGACATATCTATGCTTTCGGCGCTCACTATGGGCGCTTCGGCGTCGTAGAAATGCAACGAGCCGAAGTTGTCCGAAATAAACGCATCCATAGGCGGCAGAGTCAGCGGTCCGGTAGCGATTATAGTAATCCCGTCTCCCTTTCCGCAAGCCGTGCGGCATTCTATGTTCTTTATTCTGCGGCGCAGTTCATCCGTGACCGTACGGGCAAACAAATTTCTGTCCACAGCGAGCGCCGAGCCTGCCGGTACGGCACACTTCTCCGCAGCCGCAAGCACATGGCTGCCGAGCAGACGCAGTTCGTCTTTGAGCAGACCGTGCGCCGACGCCGCTCCGTCGTTGCTTTTCAGAGAATTGCTGCACACGAGTTCGCAGAAGTCCGCATTCGCGTTTGCCGGACCCATGCGCTCCGGCTTGCAGTCGACGAGCGTTACGTCCGCGCCTGCTTCAGCAAGCGTGAGAGCGGCTTCGCTTCCCGCGAGACCCGCGCCTATGACGGTGACTTTACTTTCCGTCATCCGCGCCCGCCTCCGGTTTTTTCACGGAGTAGTTGCACTCTTTATCGGAACATCTGTAATAAACGCCGTCCTTTCGCTTTTTTTCGAGCAGCATGCTTCCGCACTCGGGGCATTTTTTGTCAGTCGGCTTATCCGATACGGAAAACTTGCACTCGGGATAGCCCGTACAGCCGTAAAACACGCTCTGTCGATACGTTATACGGCGCAGCGGCTTTCCGCAGAGCGGACAGGGCGGAAGAGGTTCTTCCTCGCCGTATTCCTTGGTATTCTTGCACTTCGGATAGTTCGGACACGCAAGAAATTTACCGCGCGATCCCGTTTTTATCACCATTCGCGCGCCGCACTTTTCGCATATCACATCTGTTTCCACAGGCGGATCTTCGCGTTTCTCCCTGATATTGCCGTTTTCATCGAGCTGTTTGGTGTTCTTGCACTTCGGATATGCCGAGCATGCGAGGAATTTTCCGTAACGCCCCTCTCTGATAACCATAGGCGCGCCGCATTTATCACACTTGTAATCCGTCTCCTGTGCGGGCGCTTTCATCGTATACGCATCCCCCATTGCATTTCTGAGTTCGTCTTCGAACCCTTTATAGAACTCGCCTATCAGCTGCTGCCACACCTTGCCGCCCTCTTCTATCGTATCGAGCTTCGACTCCATGTCCGCCGTGAATTTGACGTTCATTATGTCAGGGAAGTATCTGATAAGCATATCGCACACCTTGCATCCCAGCTCGGTGGGCTTTATTGATTTGCCGTCTTTTTCCGTATACGCCCGTTTTTCTATAAGCGCTACGGTAGGCTGATAAGTCGCCGGTCTGCCTATGCCTTTTTCCTCCCTCGCTTTTATCAGCGATGCTTCGGTATACCGCGCGGGCGGCTTTGTGAATTTCTGTTCGCAGACGTATCTGACGAAATCCGGTCTGTCGCCCTCCGATATATCGGGCAGTTTCTTCATCTCGTCATCGTCCTTTTCACCCTTTGCCTTTTCATCGTACACGCGCGTATATCCCGCGAAAAGCGGCGTTTTGCCTGACACGCGGAAACCGTAATCTCCGCATTCGATATCCGCCGTCAGCGAATTATATTTAGCGTCGCTCATCTGACTTGC
>CASEMM010000194.1 GCA_949289095.1 uncultured Eubacteriales bacterium
CCAAAAACATATTTATTATATCACACCAACCTATTTATTTCAACCAAAAACATATTTATATCGCTATTTTCTGTTTTTGTCTTTTTATTCAATCCGTTCTGAAGTCCTTTTGAGACCAACACAAACTTTATCGTTACAAATAACAGCCCAATCCGTTTGTATACTTCAACTTACCTGTTAAAAAGTGTCCATAAAAATATGTGACAGTGTCCACATAGTATCCCTTGCACCAAAATTCGCGGTTACGGTATGCAAACTTCATGTTTCCCCATTTCTGAAATATCATCAGACTGCTTTTCCCTTTCAGATATCCCATGAATCCCGCTACGCTCATTTTGGGCGGGATACTTACCAGCATGTGTATGTGATCAGGACATATCTCGCACTCTATCACTTCTACTCCTTTCCATCGACACGGTGCGTCGAAATTATACATCGCATCTTTCCCCTGCTGCGGCATACCCGCCGCAAACGTAATTCTTCTCCGCCAGCCGCGCCGCTCGATCCGCACGCTCACGCCGGAAAGCAAACGCCGCGCTCGCTGCGACGCAATACCCGGAAGCAAAAAAGCACCCGCAAGCAATACTTATTTTTACACCTAACCGCTGTTACGTCAAGTCTGTAACCGGATATTTTGCTGTTTTTCCCGACGGACCGCAGCGTCTGCCGTACCTTTCCGGCTCCCGCACGTTCATATCCGCGGAACCGTACACCGCATGCGTTATTCACGGAATGTCTGCAATATTCGCTGCCCCGCGGTTCCGTGTTTTCGGGAAACGTATATCGAACGGCAGTCGGAGAGGCGCACGCAGCCGAGCACGCCGGAAAGCGTCACGCCCGTATCGATATGGATCTTCGCATAGCCGCGCACGTCCGTTCCGTACGGGTCACAGCCGGCACGGGGATAATAAAGTACGGAATCAAGCCCGGAAACATAACGGACGGGCGTATGACCGAATATCACGCAGTCGCCGCCAGTCGGAATGACGGACGGTTCTTTGAACCGCCTGTCGTATACGAGCTGCTCTTTCGCCGCGCCTTCGGGAGGGAGCAGACGGCTGCCGTCGAGAGGCACTCCGGCGTGCACGCCTATGAATCCGTCGCCGCGCACGAAATACGGCAGACTGTCGAAAATCTCAACCGTTTCCCAATCGAGCAGCGCGCCGTCGCCCGGAAAATACGCGCGCAAAAGCGGAAGTACGTCTTCCTCGCCGCCTTCCGCGAGCTTTGCGTGAAAATATTTGAGAAAATCGTATTCGTGATTGCCGGCTATCACCGTTGCGTTCGGCATGGAAAAAATCAGCTTTGCGAGTCTGACCGACTCGGGACCTTTGTCTGTCATGTCGCCGAGGACATAAAGCCTGTCGCCCGCCCCGAACGCTATTTTGTCCATGAGTTCGCAGAACAGCGCGTATTCCCCGTGTATATCCGAAATACAATAATCCATATTCCGATTGTAACACAACGGACGGCATGAGTCAACCGCAATATCGTATCATCGGATAATCCGGATAAGACGCTCCGAACAGAACGGCATAAAGTTGACCGCCGCGTTAAAGCGTGATATAATATCGTCACGGACCGATATCGACACGGAGGAAACCATGGTAAACGAATTGTTGTTTGCCGCCGAAGGAACAGCGGACGGCAGAACGGTGGAACTCATGACGGAATCGGGCAGACGAGCATACCGCCTGCTCGCGGCATTCGGCAAAAAGAGCGGACTCGACGGCGAATACCGCCTGCTCGCACCCGTCGGAGGAATATCGCCGGCGGAAGTATATTGCGTCGCGCTCGGCGACGACGGCGACGTTTACGCCGCAAAAGAGGACGACCCCGCCGTCATCGCCGTTATATACAAACTTTATGAAAATGCGTCCGACGTAAAAAAGACCCCGTAACAAGGGTCTTTTTTGCGCGCGTACCGCCGCAGAACTTTCCGCACGGGTCAGATCTCGATTTCCAATACGCCGTTATTTTCCGAAAACGCAACGGGATACTCGTAATTGCCTATTCCTCCGCTGACTCCCCCTCCGATCGGCATATTGACATATTCTCCGCCTTCGCCGGCGGACAGATATCTGAAAGACAAGGTATAGAGAGCTGTCGGATCATACTTGAACGAAATCGTCTGTATGCTATCGGAAGGACAAACGACGCTTTCCCACTGTTCTTCTTCATACCCGCAGCCGTAAACATAATAACTCGTCTGCGTAAGAACAAGACGGTAACCGCCGTCCTTTGCTTCCGCGCCGACTTCGCCGGCATCGACAGAAACCGACACATCCCACAAACCTCCGTTTGCCTGTCCGAACGGGGCTACGGTCACGTTTATCGAAACGGCTCTGTCCGAATCGTCGTCAAGTACGATAAGCGTAGTCGGCCCCTCGCGTATCTGCGATCTGTCGACATCGAAATATGCCGTCTTTACCGCGGAAGCATCTCCGTATGCGATCGCGCCCGCAATCGCAGACGAAGGGATCACGGATTCATCCGTCGAATAAACCCCGACCGCGGTCAGGCAGCCGTTTTCGTCCGTCCTGCCCGTCACCGTTTCGGTACCGAAATCCATATCGAATCTCTGATACCGGGCTGTTTCGTTTTCCGCCATGGGAGAAACGTATGCGGGACAATTTATCCACGTCATTCCGTTATCCGTTTCCTTCACCTCGACGCCCTCGGTCTTCACTGTCAAAGTCACGTCTCCGTCCGGCATTACGAACGCGTATCTGCCGTTGCCTTCCGACGTACAGGCGCTGCCGTTTGCGTATACCGCCGAAACGCGCGCCACATTTCCGAAACGGGCGTCTACGGATACCTCGGCGCGGACGGTCTCGCCCGCTTTCGCTTCTCCGACTACGGAAACGTCGTACAAATCGCTTTCCCGTACGGTGACTGAATGAGTCGCGCCCGAAGCGTCGCCCTCACTGTTCTTTCCGCCGGCGCCGCATGCCGAAACAAACGCTGCGGACAAAACTACGGAAACAACCGCGACAAGCATTGCAAGAAATTTTCGCATAAAACCTCCTTCTTTTGTAATCGGCCATTGGACAGATCTGCTGTAATGCGGACTCCGGCATTCCGGTATCCCGCAGCCGCAAAAGACGACGGAAAACGATATTTCGCATTAAACGGTTATTCCGGATATTCGAGATTGCGCTCTGTCTGCAAAGCGCGGAGAAAACGGGAAATATAGAACTTCGATTCTCTGAGATTGTGTTCACGCCAGTTTCCGCACTCCGCTTCGGATGCGCCGGGGATCTCCCCGTCGAAACCGAGAATAAACGAACACATATCCTCCACGATGCGCGCCGCCTCTTCCGCGCCGTACCTGCCGAACAGCAGCATATAACAGCCTGTGCGGCATCCCATCGGTCCGAAATACACGACTTTGTCACCGATCGAACTGCTGCGCAGATACGTCGCGCCGAGGTGCTCTATCGTGTGCAGCGCGGGCATGTCGACGGGCGGCTCGCGGTTAGGAATCGTAAGCCGTATATCGAACGTCGAAACCTCGCAGCCGTCCTTTCCGTCCACCCGCGAAAGGTATACTCCGGGACGCAGTTTGGTATGATCCACGCAAAAACTTTTTATCTTCTCCATATATTCTCCCTGCGCGCTCACTTATGCGCGTGCCATTTGCATTCGGAAAGTTCGAAATCGGAAAAAACGGCAGTAAACGATGACTCCTCGGGACTGCACGCATACACCCCGAACGCGATTTCCCCGCCGCCCGCGGCGAGATGACATATGCGCATCTGTTTATACTCTCTGCCGTCCGACGAGCGCTCTATGAGATAATCGCTCTCCCTGCGGCTGAGTCTGTAATACATTTCGCACACGGACGCCGGAATATCCGTCGTCGCCCAGTCCGACCAGCCGCCGTTCGTCACCACGCTGCCCAGCCTTTTATATTCGTCGTTTTCGCACTCTATCGAGGCTTTCAGCCAGTTTTCCGGATCAAGATAAAGCGCAATTCCGCACTGATCGAAACGCCGTCTGCCGATGAAAAGCGTGCGCACTGAAAAGGAAAAGTACTTCTCTCTCGTTTTTATCTGAAACACGGGCGCACTGTCATTACGGAAACCGTAGTATGTGCGCTGCCACAAGTCCGTATGAGGTTCCGTTGTTATCGTCATGCCGCCTTCCGTCATGGCGTATATCTTCGGCTCTCTCGTCCATATTCCATTTTCAAACGGAAAATTATTCAATCCGCCCTCCCGGAACCGTCCTCCCGGAACCGTTTTTTCTGCCCTTACGGATCCGTTTATTATAATAGCATAAACCGCCTGCGCTGTCAAT
>CASEMM010000195.1 GCA_949289095.1 uncultured Eubacteriales bacterium
AACGCGGATATGACTTTGAGTTTTCCGAAAAAAGATCTGTCTTTGTGCCGTTATGACTTTAAGTCACCCTGAGAAAAGTATTTATTTTCATGCGGTTATTATTTTAAGTTTCTCGGAAAAGAGGGGTCTTCCCCCGCAAAACTCCCGGCAAAACTCCCGCAATATGCGCTCGGGCATTGACATTACTTTCAGTTTGCGGTATAATTGAACAAATGAGCGAAAACGGCAAAAGAACAAGGGACGAGCGGGACAGGCTGAACAGGCATCCCAACGTGGCGGGGCAGGTTCCGCCGCACAGCGAAGAAGCGGAAAAGGCGCTGCTTTGCTGTATGATGATAGACGAAAACGTGCCCATAGAGGTCATGCATCTCGTCAAGCCGGAGGATTTTTATTTCAGGTCCCACGGGCTGATATATTCGGCGATGAGCCGCATATGGAACGGCAACCGTCCTATAGATCTCGTTACGGTCACGCAGGAGCTGGACGGCATGGGCGCGCTTGCGGATGCGGGCGGCGCGCAATACATAAGCGTGCTGTCGGGATATCTTGCAACGTCCGCCAATTTCAGAGCGCACCTCGATATTATCCGCAAGGACAGTCAGCTGCGCCGTCTGATGGACGCGGCGAACGAAGTGCTTAAAATGTGTTACGCGTCGTCCGACGCGCTCGAAACCCTGCAATTCGCGGAGCGCGCCGTCAGCGACGTTGCCGAAAGTCAGGGCATACACGCGCTCAAGCCTTTCGACGAGGCTGTCAACGAGGCGGTGGCGGACTTTGACGCGGTATACCGCGATCCCAAGGCAAAGAAAGGTCTGCAGACGGGTTTCCGCGATCTCGATTATCTGCTCGGCGGACTGGGCGCGGGCGATCTCGTGATTATCGCCGCCCGTCCCGGTCAGGGAAAGACGAGTATCGGAATGAACATAGTGAGCAACGTTGCGACCGCGCATATATCTGCGGACGGCACGCCGGTAAAGTCGGCGACGCCCGCCGTATGCGCGATATTCTCCCTCGAAATGCCGGCGGCGCAGCTCGCCAAGCGCATGCTGTGCTCGCTCGCGCACGTCGATTTCGCGCGCATGAGCAAGGGCGAGATCAAGAGTGCGGATGAATGGCGCAAGATAACGGACGCACGCTCGGCTCTGTGCGCGTCCAAAATATTCGTGGACGATACGTCGCTTACCACGCCCATGGACATACTCTCCAAGTGCAGACGGCTCAAACGCGAGCAGAAGAGGCTGGATCTCGTCATGGTGGACTACCTCACGCTGATGAGCAGCGGCAGGCGTGCGGAGAACAGGCAGCAGGAAGTGTCCGAAATATCCCGTATGATGAAACTTGCGGCAAAGGAACTGGGCGTGCCCATACTGCTGCTCAGTCAGCTCTCGCGCGAGAGCGAGAAGAACAAGCGCGCGCCGCAGATGAGCGACCTGCGCGAATCCGGCGCTATCGAGCAGGACGCGGACATCATACTGTTCATATACCGCAAGACGGACAAAGCCGGTCAGCCGGAGAACGCTGCCGCTCCCAAGATAATCGTGGGCAAGCACCGTAACGGACCGCTCGGAGAAGTGGAGATGCGCTGGATGGGCGAGTATGTGTCGTTTGCGAACAAGGACGACGCCGATCCCGTTCCCGCGCGTTCCGCGTCGGAAGCGGACGCCGCGCCCGAGAAGATCGAAGTACAGCTCCTCTCGGACGATTCGGACGAAACCGCGGGGCTTTGAGCGTGCCAAACGCTTGACAAATCCGCGGCGCGGAGTATATAATTCAATGGAGAAATGGTTCGGAGTATAACGAATGGATAACAGCAAAGAAAAGAAGGTGTTCCGTTTTCTGCTCATACTGACGTGCGCGGCCGTTCTTGCGGGCGCGGCGCTCATAGCGTTCACTTTCGTAGCCGTGGATAACCTCGGACTGTGGCAGTGTCTCATAATAGCGGTTGTGATGGCGACTGTAATAGTGCTCGTCGCGCTTACGATAAGCCGCGGATTCAGAGCATACGGAAAATAACGGATAAGCATAGTTAAGGACCCGCAGGCGGCGAAAATACCGGTTTTCGCCGCTTGTTGCAAAGACAGGAGGGAAAAGCAGGTGAAGAACGCGCTGTACCGCAAATACCGTCCGTCGACGTTTGACGGGATAATAGGTCAGGACGTCATCGTTTCCACGCTCGTTCATCAGATAGAGCGCGGGACGCTTTCGCATGCCTATCTCTTTACGGGAAGCCGCGGTACGGGCAAGACGAGCTG
>CASEMM010000196.1 GCA_949289095.1 uncultured Eubacteriales bacterium
CGAGTGAATACGGCGGCGGAAAGAGCGAGCCGTCCGGGCAGGGGACGGAAAACCGCGCGCTCCGCTTACGCGTAACGTCGCGCTTTTGCCGAAAGCGTTTGTAATCGGGTACGGGCGCTGCGGGATTTTGCGGCATCGGGCCGGAAAGCCGCCGCTCCGCCGCTTGCACGACCGCACAAAAAAACCCCGCCCTGCACGCATATCGCTTACAGAGCGGGGAAATATAAAAGGGGAAAATGATGATGGCTGATTAAGGAAGGATTTACCTTCCGGTCGGGAAGACCTCACAGTCTTCCGGGTGGGGAACCGGAGTCCCCGTCGTCAAAGCTTTCCGTATTCGGTCTTAACCGAAGTAGTAATGACGATCTATGCAGCGATTGTTCGCCAGGTCACGGAAAGCCTTTGCCACATACCTGAACATTCTGTTCATAGTACCTCCAAGCAAATCGGGATCGAACTTTCCTTTCCCTATCGACACCCATATTATATAAAACCTCAGGGAATAAGTCTTATACGCAACTCGCAAAATTCTTGCACTATCGTGACATGTTTTAGGAATTGCTTTAATGTTTTTTTAAGCCGTTCCCTTCGGCCGATATGGGGGTTCGCAAGCGCGCCGCCGTTCCGTGCGACGGTCGGGACGTCTCCGGAACGTCCGGATTGCGTTCTGCCTTCACGGCTCGCGCCGCTTTCTGCCTTCTTGTTAATCCGCGCCGCTTTCGCGTTAAGCGGAAGAACTCAGGCGTTACGTCCGAAGTAATGATTGTTAAGTTGGTTGTGAAGTGCGCGTCTGATGCATTTTATAAGCTGCAACATAATGCCCGCCTCCCGTGATGTATTTCATCACTCCTCTTCCTTATCACACGCATATTATATGCCGACGGCTTTGTTCGTTCTATATATGGACTGTGAAAAACTAATACTATAATATTTTCTTGCGTTTTTTATGCCGCGAAAACTCCTTTTGTGACGAATTTTGACACCGAATTTTCACACGTTTGTCATACTACGCGCTCTTCCGGCGCTTCGCGGCGTACTTTAACGGCGTTCCTACCGTTAAACGCGAATAAAAAGACATAAATGCTCGCGTTTGAACCGCTCTTCGGACAAAAGGCGGAGGAAACGTGCCGCGGATTCAATTTCCGTATTGACTTTTAAGGGGGGATATTGTAAAATAAATTAGTCTTTGAGTGGCGTACGCGGCAGAGCGCGCGGGGCGATCCGCGAAAAGAGGGAGAGGATAAACGATTTGAAAATACTCGTAATAAACGGCAGTCCGAGAGGGGAGCGCAGCAATACGATGCAGCTGACGCGTGCGTTTCTGCGCGGAATGTCAAAAACTGCGGATATAGAAACGGAAACGGTGGATGTCGGCAAACTGGATATCCGGCCCTGTCTCGGGTGTTTCAGCTGTTGGTCGAAAACTCCCGGCAGATGCGTGATAAACGACGACGTGCGCGGGATAACGCTTAAAATTTTAGCGTCCGACATAGTGATATACAGCTTTCCGTTGTTTTATTATTCGGTGCCGAGCAAGCTCAAAGCGCTTATAGAACGTCAGCTTCCGACAGTTGCGCCGTTTATGGAAGGACAGACGAGTTATCTTATAAACGGCGGACATCCGCCGCGTTTTGCCGTGTCTTATAAGACCGTGCTCATATCCACCTGCGGGTTTTATCCGACGGAAAAGAGTTATGACGCGATCAGGGCTCAGTTCGACATGATATGCGGCGAGGGCAACTATCTCGAATTGTTTCTCGGCGAAGGGGAACTTTTCGCCAAGAGCGTGGCGGGCAGACGCTGCGGACTCAAGCTCGAAGCCGCGGAGCGCGCGGGAGAGGAATACGGCAGGACGGGAACGCTTTCGGAAACGGTCAGGAACGCGGTATGCTCGCATATATTTCCGCCTCGTATGTACGCTCACATGGCAGACGACGGCTGGGGCGTGACGATGGAGAACTTCCGCGCCGCGGACGAAGAGACCATAAGAGAAGTCGCCGCGCTCGGAAAGAAAATAGAAACGGATTACTGACGGATACCGTAATACATTTCGGTTATACGTCCTCGGATACCGCCGCAGACTGCGGCGGCTGAGAAGAACATAAGACATATGAGACACATGCGGCTGCTGCCGCACGGCTGTCCGCCGTCAACGGACAAAATAAAATTTTCCGGAGGAAATAAAAATGGACGCAAAACAGAGAGAGATCGCGGACAAGATCAAAAAGATACTTGTCGAAAACCTCAGACTTCCCGAAGAGGATCTTACGGACGACGCCAAACTTTTCGGCGACGATATAGGACTCGACAGCGTCGATTCGCTTGAAATCATAGCCGGTATCGATCAGGAGTTCGGCGTTTCCATGATGGGCGTTGACAGAGAGCATTTTCAGACTATCGAGACACTCAGCAAATATGTGATGGATCATCTCGATCAATGAATGCAAAACAGCAGGCGGTCGCGGACAGAATAGCGGACTATCTGTCCGAAAATCTGCGGCTGCCGAGAGAAAACATAACGTACGACATCCCGCTGTTCGGTGACGGAATAGGATTGGACAGCGTGGATTCGCTCGAGATCATAGCGGGCATGGACCTGCTTTTCGGCGTGTCTCTGATAGGGGCGCACGATGCCGTGTTCAGGGATATACGGACGCTCAGCGAGTATATCGTGAATAATCCGGATTTTAAGGAAAACATACAATGAACGACAAAGTAGTCATAACCGGTCTCGGTCTGATATGCGCCATAGGCGGAAGCGCCGACGAGTGTTTCGACAACGCGCTCGCGGGCAAGGTCGGGATTAAGGAAGTCGAGAGCGTGGAGCATTCGGCATGCTACGCTCATATAGGCGGAGAGAATAACGAGTTCGTCACGCCCGACGGTGAGGACAGAGCGAGCGCTCTGTGCGTGAAAGCGGCGAAAGAAGCCGTTGCCGATTCCGGGCTGGACGTCTCCGCCGCTCCGTCGCGCGTAAGCGTCGTAATCGGCAGCTGCGTGGGCGGCGCGGTCAGCATAGAAAAATTTTACCGCGATTATGTCGCGGATCCCGCGTCGGCGAAGGGCGAGGACGTACTTAAAATGCCCATTTCCGCCATCGCAAACAACGTGGCGCTCGCTTTCGGAGCGCAGGGCGCGGTGGATAACGTTGCCAACGCCTGCGCTGCGGGAACGATGAGCATATCCATTGCAGCGGATCTCATCCGCAGCGGCAAGGCAGACGCCGTAATTGCGGGCGGAAGCGATCCGATGAGCAGCCTTGCGTTTTCCGGATTCCACGCGCTTCACGCGCTGGACAGCGAGCCGTGCCGTCCTTTCAATAAGTCCAAAGGCATAGCTCTCGGCGAGGGCGCGGGTGTGCTTATCGTTGAATCGTATGAGCATGCAAAAGCGCGCGGAGCTAAAATATACTGCGAAGTGCTGGGAAGCGGCGTATCGTCCGACGCCCATCACATAACCGCGCCTTCTCCCGACGGAGAGGGAATGCAGGCTGCAATGGAGCGTTCGCTCGCAAATTCGGGCATAAGCGCTGCCGACGTCGATTATATCAACGCTCACGGCACGGGCACGCCTCTCAACGACTCGTCCGAACTGGGCGCGATGCTCCGTGTATTCGGTAGCGAAGGCAAAGTAAGCTGTTCTACGACTAAGTCCATGGTCGGGCACTGCCTGGGCGCGGCGGGCAGCGTGGAAGCGGTGATGTGCGTAAAAGCCATAGAGCGCGGCATGGTTCCTCCCACCGTCGGATATACGGAAGAGGACATTGCGCTCATGCGCGAAAAAGCGGGCGATTTCGATTTCGTTCCCAATAAGGGAAAGGCGCGCGGCGTCGAATACGTTCAGTCCAACAACTACGCGTTCGGCGGCAATAACGCCAGCATAATATATGCGAAAGAGGGAGCGCCGAGAAAGCTTGCGCAGCCCAACGGAGAACGCGTGTTCGTTACCGGTTTCGGCATTGTGTCCCCGCTCGGCAATACGGCGGAGCAGTATGCCGAAAACGTCAATTCGGGCGCGTCGGCGGCAAGGTGCGGGAACTGCGGCGATTATATTTCGTCGGTGGGAAAAGAGGATTTCGATTCCGTCGGCATCAAGCTCAATTTCTATCGCAAGCTGGATAAGCTCAGTCAGATGACGTGCGTATCCGGCAAACGCGCGCTTGCGAACGCGGGTATCGAAGTGACGGACGACAACTCGAAAAAGATAGGAATCGTTGCGGGAACGTCCGACGGTCCGCAGACCGATATAGCCAATTTCCAGAAGGGAATAATCGAACACGGTACGCAGACGGGCAGCGCGTTCCTGTTCCCGAACACGGTTTACAACGCGGCTCCCGGATATTTTTCGATAGCCGCCGGCGTAAAGGGGTATAACGTTACTCTGTCCAACGGCGCGGCGAGCGGTATAGCGGCTACGGCTTTCGCGTCGAGAGTATTGCGCACGACGCAGAACGAGGCGATACTTGCGATAGGCGCGGACGAAGATTCCGAAACCGTTCACATGCTTTATGAAAAAACGGGTGCGATAGCCGCGGGAATGACGCCCGGCGACGGCGCCGTGACGGTGGTTCTCGAACGCGGAAGCAGCGCGGATAAGCGCGGCGCGAAGAAGTACGCCGAAGTGCTTGGCAGCGGATTTGCTCACTGCCCCTCGGAGTTCGGCAGGTACGGCTGCGCTGACAAATTGAAAGAGGCGATTTCTCTCGCTCTCGCCGAATCCGGCGTGAGTGCGGAAGATATAGGCATTGTCATGACCTGCTCCAACGGTATAAAGGAACTGTCGGATGCGGAGAATGCGGCTCTCGCGGATTTCGCCGGTGCGGAAAAAGTCAACGTCAGGGCGCTCTGCGGAGAGTGCCGCGCGGCGTCCGGCGCGCTCGGCATCGCTCATGCCGCAATGATGCTCTCGGGCGATATAAAGGGCGGCAGAGGCGATTACGCGCTCGTGCTCGGTGCGTCTGTCGGTGGCAGTTACAATGCGCTGGTGCTTAAAAAGGCGTAAGGAGGGAGAAAAATGGAAGAAGCCGGAGTCGCGCTCGTTACGGGCGCGTCGAGAGGAATAGGCCGCGCGATAGCGCTCCGCCTTGCGGAAGCGGGTTACGACGTCGCGGTAAATTACAACTCCAATGAGGAAGAGGCGAATAAAGTCGCCGAAAAGATAACCGCTCTCGGACGCCGCGCGATAACGGTCAGAGCGAACGCGGGCGACCGCGGCGACGTGAACGCGATGTTCCGCACCGTTGTCAGGGAACTCGGAAAGATTGACGTGCTTGTCAATAACGCGGGCGTGGTGGACGACGCGTTCCTGCTCATGCTTTCGCCGGACTCTCTCGACAGGAGTCTTAACATAAACGTCAAGGGATATTTCTATTGCGCGCAGGCGGCGACGCTCAAGATGTTCAAAGCCAAAAAGGGCGTAATAATAAACATATCCTCCGTGAGCAGCATGATGGCTCTGCCCGGACAGTCCGTATACGCGGCGACGAAAGGTGCGATCAATTCCATGACCGCGACGCTCGCGCGCGAGCTTGCGCCGTACGGCATAAGGGTGAACGCCATAGCTCCCGGCTTCATAGCGACGGATATGGTGGCGCATCTGCCCGAAGACAAAATGAAGGAATACCTTGAACAGATTCCTCTCGGAAGGCTGGGCAAGGTGGAGGAAGTCGCTGATCTTGCGGCGTTTCTTGCGAGCGACGAAGCCTCGTACATCACCGGGCAGACGCTCGTTATAGACGGCGGGCTGTCGCTTTGACGCGACCCGCCGTTTAATCAGGTGAAGGCATGAACATACTCGATATAAACAAGAGAATCAAGCAGCGTCCGCCGTTTCAGATGGTGGAGCGGGTGACCGAACTCGAACCCGGCAGATACGCAAAAGGAATAAAGTGCGTGTCCGTCAACGAACCGTATTTTATCGGGCATTTTCCCGATATGCCGGTAATGCCGGGCGTGCTTATCATAGAGTCGCTCGCGCAGCTGTGTTCTCTCGTCATCGACGAGGACGCTTCGGATCCGGACAGGGTATACGTTCTGCTTAAAGCGGATGCGTTCAAGTTCGTGAAAGCGGTAGTTCCCGGAGACACGCTCACTCTCGAAGCGACCGTGCTGCTCGCCGCCGGCGGACTGTATAAGTTTGCGGTCAAAGCATCGGTTGACGGCGGAGTCCGCGCAAAAGGGGAACTGTCGTTCACCGCGGCGCGCAAAGATCAGCTTTATTCGTAAAAAGAATGTAACATGAAGAAAAGAGCATTCATATTTCCCGGACAGGGAGCGCAGTATGTCGGCATGGCAAAGGATCTTTACGATACCGACGCCGACTGCAGATCGGTGATAGAATGCGCGGCGGACGCCGTGGATTTCGATCTGCGCAAGATACTTTTCGAACCCAACGAACTGATAAACAAGACGGAATATACGCAGGCGGCTATGCTTGCCGCCGAAGCGTGCGTGCTCGAAGCCGTGAAAAAGGCGGGCGTTAAGTGCGACATAACGGCGGGGCTTTCTCTCGGAGAGTATGCCGCGCTCGTCGCCTGCGGAGCGATGGATTTCGCTGACGCGATGCGCGTCGTGCGCAAGCGCGGTATATATATGGAAAACGCCGTGCCTGCGGGCAGGGGCGGTATGAGCGCCGTAATAGGACTCGATGCGGACACGGTGGAGAACGCCTGCCGCGAAGCGGAAAAGGAAACGGGACTGTGCGTCGTGCCCGCCAACTACAACTGCCCCGGGCAGATAGTGGTGAGCGGCGACAAGGCGGCGGTGGACAGAGTCGGCGAACTGCTCAGAGAAGCGGGCGCGAAACTCGTCGCTCCGCTCAACGTCAGCGGGCCGTTCCATTCGCCGCTGCTTGAAAGCGCGGGAGAAAAACTCGCCGCCGTGCTTGAGAACGTGAAGTTCGGCAGTGCGGAAGTGCCGTACGTCTGCAATGTGTCCGCGGAGACAGTGACGGATACGTCGCTGACGGCGGATATGCTCGTGCGTCAGGTATATTCGCCCGTCAGATGGGAGCAGTCGGTGCGCGCCATGCTCGATTTCGGAGCGGAAGAATTCGTCGAGATAGGACCCGGAAAAACGCTTGCGGGATTCATGAAACGCATAGACAGATCCGTTCCCGTCATTACGGTAAACGGCGCGGAAGATCTTGCGAAATTGGCGTAACACAAGGGAGTTAAAGGGCATATGTGGAATGACAAAAGCATAAACGATCTCAAAGCAAGGCGTGCGGCGCACGCTGCGGGCGGCGGCGAAGCGAGAGTTGAAAAACAGCACGCGTCGGGTAAAATGACTGCGCGCGAGCGGCTCGAATATCTGTTTGATCGCGGCACGTTCACAGAAGTGAATTCGCTCGTGACGTCGCGTATCGACGATTTCGGCATGGATAAAAAGAAAGTGCCCGGGGACGGCGTCGTCACGGGTTACGGCAAGATAAACGGCAGACTCGTATTTGCGAGTTCGCAGGATTTCACGGTGGGCGGTGGCAGTCTCGGCGAGGCGCAGGCGCAGAAGATATGCCGCATCATGGATATGGCATACGACAACCGCGCGCCGTTTGTGTCCGTCAACGACAGCGGCGGCGCAAGAATAGAAGAGGGTATCGACTCTCTGTCGGACTATGCCGGAATATTTTACCGTCATTCGCGTTTCAGCGGAGTGATCCCGCAGATAGCGGTTATTATGGGACCGTGCGCGGGCGGAGCCTGCTACGCTCCCGCACTCTGCGATTTCATATTCATGACGGAAAAGACGAGCCAGATGTACATCACGGGACCCGCCGTAATAAAGGCGGTCACGGGTGAAACGGTGACTACCGACGAGCTTGGCGGCGCCGGAGTTCATACTCAGAAGAGCGGCGTAGCGCATTTCTCGTATCCCGACGACAAGAGCTGCCTTAACGGCGTGCGTCAGCTTATAGGCTACCTGCCTTCAAACAGCGAAGACAAGGGCACGCCCTTCGACGAGAGCAGCATATCCAAGGCGACGGGCTTTCAGTCCATCGTCCCCGACGACAAGAAAAAGGCATACGACGTTCGCCGCGTGATAGAGGAGATAGCGGACAGAGGCACTTTCCTCGAAGTGCAGGCGGACT
>CASEMM010000197.1 GCA_949289095.1 uncultured Eubacteriales bacterium
TTTTTTCATTGACTGGCAGGTCAACCATTATTTTACACAATCGGAGTTCTTTTGTCATCCTCATCGGCTTTAGCCTTCTCTGAACCCCGCGACTATCGCGGGGTTTTCGTTTACAAAAATCTCCTTACGGCATATCCGCTCCGCACAGACGGAGCGGATATGCCGTAAGGAGGAAGATTATCATGAACCGAAAGTCGCGTCGCCGCGATCGTCTTTCGCATGGGAAGAGCGCGGCAGGCGTCGCAGCCTTTCGTTCGCCGCGCGTTCCGGCAAGTCTACTTGTCCGGCGTGCGCGTGCTGGGCGGGAAGCCCATGACTTTGACGTACGCGCGGTAGAACGTGGAGTAATCGGAAAAACCGTAATGCTCCGCGGCGTCCGTCGCTTTTTCGCCCTGCATGATCTCCCGGTGAGCCGCCATTATTTTTTTCGTGCGCACGTACGAGATTACGGAAACTTTCATGTGACGGCTGAACTTATTACTTATATACGACTGCGAGAAGTGAAACTGGTCGCATATCGCCGGCAGCGATATAGGTTCGCGTATATTTTCGCTTATGTAGTTTATTATTTTGGTTATGGTGTTGTCGTGGACTGCGGTCTTGTTCGCCTCCGGTTCGAGACAGAGCATCGTCATCAGTTCGAGCAGGCGGCAGGTAAACAGCGTCTTTCTGTCGTCGCCGTCGTATCTGTCGTATATGTCGTCGAGATTGCGGAAAAGCGCGCTCATTTCTTTCGTTGCCGTATAGAAAGAAGCGCGGCTGCGTATGCGTCCGAACATGTATTTGGGGAGCAGACTTTCGCTGAATTTGAGAACATACCGCTCGTAGCTTACCCTGCGGTTGAGTGCGACGTGATGATGTTCCCCCGGCTGAATGAAAACTATGTCGCCGGAATGCAGTTTGTATACGCTGTCTTCAACGGTGAAATCCGCGTCGCCCTTGACGAAATACAGTATCTCGAAAAAGTCGTGGTAATGCTTTTCGTAATCGGGGGAAAGAGCGGGACGTTCATCGTATTTGTGGGCGAAATCCATTCCGTCTATAATATAACCGAACATATATCCCCTCCGGCGGGAGCGTTGTCCGCTCCGCTTGACTATATGATAACATAAATAAATTGAAAATGCAATATGTTTTGAAAAAAAATGCAATTGAAAGTTTGCCGAATATGTGATACAATATAACCGATGGATGATGGAAACGCAAAACATACCGCGAGCGCGGGGAAAGCCGTTCGGTTTGCATGATTCGAGTTCCGTTTGATGCAGGCGGGAGAACGCGCTTTCACGTCGGCGCGTTCTCCCGCTTCGCACCTTTATGCGTCAGATCGTTTCGTGCTTAAAATGCAATGTAATCGGCGAATTTTCGCAATTGAAATGAGCGCGGAAGTGTGCTAAAATATAATCACGAAAAAGGAGACGAAGACGATATGAAGCTTACATTCAGATGGTACGGGGAAAAGGACAGCATTCCTCTTTCCTACATCAGGCAGATCCCCGGTATGACGGGGGTGGTTACCGCGGTATACGACGTTCCGGTCGGCGAAGCGTGGAGCGACGCATCCGTCGCACGGCTGGAAAAACTGTGCCGCGACGCCGGACTCGAAATGGAAGTGATCGAGTCCATACCCGTTCACGAAGATATAAAGCTGGGCAGGGGCAGACGCGACTACTATATAGAGAACTATATAAAGAATATCCGCACCGTCGCCGCACACGGGGTAAAGTGCGTATGTTACAATTTCATGCCCGTGTTCGACTGGCTGCGCACGGATATGCATCACAAGAACGCGGACGGCTCCGATTCGCTGTCGTATTCGCGTGCGGATTACGAAAAGGTGGATCCGAATAATCTGCATCTTCCCGGCTGGGACGAAAGCTATACCCCCGAAGAACTGCAGGAGCTTCTCGCGGCGTACCGCAACGTGTCGCACGAGCAGCTGTTCGAGAATCTCGTATATTTTCTTAAAAAAGTGATACCCGTATGCGACGAGGTGAACGTCAGAATGGCGATTCATGCGGACGATCCCCCCTGGGATATATTCGGTCTGCCCCGCATCGTATCGACGGAAGCGGATCTCGACAGAATGTTTGCCGCCGTTCCGAGCGTCAATAACGGCGTAACGCTCTGCACGGGTTCGTTCGGCGCCGGACGGTTCAACGACGTAGCGAAAATGGCGGCGAAATACGCGGCGCAGGGAAGAGTGCATTTCGCTCATCTGCGCAACATAAAGTATACGGACGATACCGACAGCTTCTGCGAAGTGGGACACCGTTCCGCCGACGGAAGTCTGGATATGGCAAAGATAGTAAAGGCGCTTGCGGATAACGGGTTCGACGGTTACGTCCGCCCCGACCACGGCAGAAACATATGGGATGAAAACGGCAAGCCCGGTTACGGACTGTATGACAGAGCGCTCGGCGCGGCATACATAAACGGCTTGTTCGAAATGGCGGAAAAATCGAAGGAATAACTTCGCCGCAGGGAAGGCAATATGACTCACAGTACCGTCGAAGAAGCGAAAAGGTGTCTGCACTGCAAAGTGCCCGGCTGCCGCAAGGGCTGTCCGATAGGCACCAATATTCCCGAAATGATTTCATCGTATCTTTCGGGAGGTATAATGGAAGCGGGAAGAATGTTGTTCGAAAACAATCCGCTTTCGGCTATATGCGCGCTCGTCTGCGATCACGGCAAACAGTGCGAGGGGCACTGCGTGCTCGGCATCAAGGGACAGTCCGTCAATATCGGTATAATCGAAAATTACGTTTCCGAACACTATCTCGATGCGATGGACGTGCCCGCCGTGCATAAGCGCCCGGAGGATAAGATCGCCGTCATAGGCGGCGGTCCTGCCGGTATGACGATAGCGATACGCCTTGCCATGCGCGGATACGACGTGACCATATTCGAGTCTAAACCCCGCATAGGCGGCGTGCTGCGTTCGGGTATTCCCGAATTCCGCCTTCCTAAGACTCTGATAGACAAATACGAAGCGTTTATGCGCAAACTGGGCATACGGATAAAGCCCAATGTCACGGTGGGCAAACCCTACGGAATCGACGAACTGTTCCGCGACGGGTTCAAAGCCATATCGTTCGGCACCGGCGTCGCCTGGCCGAACAATCTCGGGATCAAGGGCGAAACGCTCGCGCACGTTCATTACGGGGTGCATTATCTCATTCGTCCCGACGTGTACGATCTCGGTGAGAACGTCATCGTCATAGGCGGCGGCAACGTTGCGATAGACGCGGCGCGCACCGCGCTCCGCCACGGCGTGAGAAACGTCCGCATAGTGGTGCGCGGAGCAAGGCTGAACGCCAATCCGCATGAGGCGGAAATGGCTGCTCTCGACGGCGCGGAATTCATATACAACAAAGCCGCGGCGGAAATAACGGACGACGGCGTGTATTTCTCCGACACCGTGACCGACGAGAACAACAAAGTCGTTTCCGTAAGCGAAAAGCGCGAGCTTTACAAAGCGGACAGCATACTCATAGCGATAGGACAGAAGGCGTCCATATTCATTCTCAAACAGACGCCCGGACTGCATACGACCCCGGGCGGACTCGCGCTCGTAAACGACGTGGGAGAGACGGACCGTCCCGGTCTGTTCGCTTCCGGCGACGTTGTCAAGGGAGCGAAGACCGTCGTCGAAGCAGTGGAACTTTCAAAAAAGGTAGCGGACGCCATGGACGAATACGTCCGCAATCTCAACGCCGCTAACGCAGCATGCGCGGACGGCGCAGAAAAGACGAAATAATCAATGCAAAAGGGAGATATTTAACTATGGTACCGTTCAAAGTGGATCTCAGTAAAGAAGTAATTGCGATAACCGGCGCGGGCGGCGTTCTCATGAGCGCGTTTGCGAAGGCTCTCGCGGAATGCGGCGCTTCCGTCGGCATAATCGACCGCAACGCCGAGGCGTGCGCGGCAGTCGCCGCAGAAATCTGCGCGGAGGGCGGCAAAGCCGTTTCCGCTCCCGCAGACTGCCTTTCCAAGGCGGATATCGCCAATGCGAAGGACGTGATCGAAAAGGCGTTCGGCAAAGTGACTATGCTCATAAACGGCGCGGGCGGCAACAGCCCCAAATGCACGACGGATAACGAAACGGCAGCCGAAGCCGCCGAGGGCATGAAGACGTTCTTCGACCTCGACGAAGCCGGCTTCAAGTTCGTATTTGATCTCAACATACTTACCGCCGTGCTTTGCACGCAGGTTTTCGCAAAGGATATGGCGGATGCGGGCAGAGGAAATATCATCAACATATCCTCCATGAACGCATACCGTCCTCTGACGAAGATACCCGCGTATTCCTCCGCTAAAGCGGGTGTGTCCAACCTCACGCAGTGGCTTGCGGTACATTTTGCGTCCAAAGGCATACGCGTCAACGCGATGGCTCCCGGATTCTTCTCGACCAAGCAGAACGCGCAGCTGCTGTGGAACGCGGACGGCACGCCCACCGCGCGCACTGAAAAGATACTTTCTCACACGCCCATGGGACGTTTCGGAGAGACGGAAGATCTCATCGGCACGCTGCTGTGGCTTGCGGACGACAAGGCGAGCGGCTTTGTGACGGGTATCGTCGTTCCCGTGGACGGAGGTTTCTCCGCATACTCCGGAGTGTGACGGTATGAAAGCGTTTTTCGGCGACGACCTGCTTCTCGGCAGCGACAGCGCGAAAGAGCTTTTCGCTTCCGTCCGCGATCTTCCGATAATAGATTATCACTGCCATCTCGACCAGACCGCGATAGCCCGCGACGACAGGATCGACGACATAGGCAAGCTGTGGCTTGCCGGCGATCATTACAAGTGGCGCGCGATGCGCATGTGCGGCGTGGACGAGAAATACATCACGGGAGACACGACGTGGAAGGAAAAATTCCTGCACTATGCGTCGATCCTTCCCAAACTCGCGGGCGGTCCGCTCTATTACTGGACTCATCTCGAACTCAGACAGATATTCGGGATATGCGAACCGCTCGATTCCGAAAGCGCGGAGCGCATATACGACAAAGCCAACGAACGGCTTGCTGGGCTTTCCGTGAGGAAGCTCCTCGACCTGTTCAACGTGGAGTTTGTCGCTACGACGGACGACCCGTCGGGAGATCTGTCCTATCACGGCAGATACGGCAACACGCTCGTCACGCCCACATTCCGTCCCGATAAGCTCTACGCGCCCACGCGTGAGTATCTCGACGAACTGGGAAAAGCGGCGGGGCGTGAGATAAGGACGCTGTCCGATCTTCTGTCCGTGCTCCGCGACAGACTCGACTACTTCGTCGGCAAGGGCTGCCGCATAGCCGATCACGGCTTCCGCGATTTTCCGAAGTCTTACGCGACGGAGGAGGAAGCAGCGCGCACGTTCGCGTCGTTCGGCAGTGCGAGCGCCGCGGAAAAAGACGCGTACTTCGGCTTTCTCATGGTGTGGCTTGCTAAGGAATACCGCAGGCGCGGCATGACTCTTCAGCTGCATTTCTCGGTGACGCGCAACATCAATCCCGCGATATACGCCGAACAGGGCGTCGACCGCGGCTGCGACGTGTTTACCAATGAGGCGGCTGCGGACGACGTAATCGCGTTCCTTGCAAAGTTCGACGATTCCGATCGACCGGATATACTGCTTTATACGCTCAATCCAAACGCCGTTCCCATGCTTGCCGCGATAACGGGAGCGTTCAGGGGCGTGCGAATGGGTGCGGCATGGTGGTTCAACGACACCGCGTGCGGCATCCGCGAGAATCTTTCGCGCATAGCCGAATACGCATGCCTGGGAACGCATACGGGCATGCTGACCGATTCGCGTTCGTTCTCGTCCTATTCGCGCTTCGATTTCTTCCGTCGCATACTGTGCGACTATGTGGGGGATCTCGTCGAAAAGGGCGAATACGACATGAGTGCGGCGAAACGGCTCGTCGCGGATATATGTTACAACAATATCAAAACGCAGCTTAAACTGTGAAAAGAGGTATACGGAAATGAATGTATCCGAAAGAATAGAACAGCTCAGACTCGTTCCGGTTGTGGTTATTAACAGGGAAGAGGATGCGGAAGGCGTGCTCGGCGCGCTCGTCAGAGGCGGTCTGCCCGTTGCGGAGATCACGTTCCGCACGGCGTGCGCCCCCTATGCGATAAAGCTCGCGTGCGAGAAGTTTCCCGAAATGCTCGCGGGAGCGGGAACGGTTATCAATGCGGAGCAGTGCGAAAAGGCGATAGAATGCGGCGCGAAATTCATCGTGTCGCCCGGCTTGTCCGAGGATGTTGCAGCGGTCTGCCGCAAACACGGCGTGCCTTATTATCCCGGTATCGTCACGCCCACGGAGATCATCAGGGCGATATCGCTCGGACTGACCGATCTTAAATTCTTCCCTGCGTCCAATTACGGCGGGCTTAAAACGATCAAGGCGCTCGCGCCGGTGTTTCCGCAGGTGCGCTTTATGCCTACGGGCGGCGTGAGCGAGGATAACGTGCTCGAATATCTCGGCTATGACAGAATTTTCGCCGCCGGCGGAAGCTGGATGGTCAAAGGAACGCCCGAAGAGATCGAGGCAAAAACGCGCAGCGCGGTACGGCTTATCCGCGGCGGAAAATAACCGTAAAGGAGTGAAAAATGAAAGCAATAACATTCGGTGAACTCATGCTCAGGCTTGCGCCCGAGGGATATTACAGATTCGTCCAGGCGGATAAGCTGGGGGCGACTTACGGCGGCGGCGAAGCGAACGTCGCGGTATCGCTTGCCAATTTCGGTACGGAAGCCGGTTTCGTTTCCAAACTTCCGACGAACGAGATAGGTCAGGCTGCGGTCAATTCCCTGCGCAGATTCGGCGTCGACACGTCCGGTATCGCGCGCGGCGGGGACAGAATAGGTATTTATTACCTTGAAAAGGGCGCGAGTCAGCGTCCGAGCAAGGTCATATACGACAGAGCGGGTTCCTCGTTCGCAACGTCCGTGAAAGAGGATTACGATTGGGACAAGCTGCTCGACGGCGCGACGTGGTTCCATTTTACGGGCATAACCCCGGCGCTCGGCGATAATCTCGCGGAAGTGCTTCTCGACGTACTCCCCACAATGAAAAAACGCGGAATTACGGTGTCCTGCGATCTCAATTACCGCAAGAAACTGTGGACGCGCGACAAGGCGCGCGAGGTCATGACCAAGCTTATGCCATACGTCGACGTGTGCATTTCCAATGAGGAAGACGCATACGACGTGTTCGGCATCAAGGCGGGCGGCACGGACGTCACAAAGGGCGCGCTGGACAAAGAGAGTTATAAGTCCGTTGCGAAACAGCTTGCCGACAAGTTCGGATTCAAATATGTCGCAATCACGCTGCGCACGTCTATTTCGGCAAACGACAACAAGTGGGCGGGTATGCTCTATGACGGCAAGGAATACAACCTTTCCAAGGAGTATCTCATGCACATAGTTGACCGCGTTGGCGGCGGCGACAGCTTCGGCGGCGGTCTTATCTATGCGCTCATGCACGGTTATGACAGCAGGAGCGCGATCGAGTTTGCGGTTGCCGCGAGCTGCCTCAAACACTCCGTCGAAGGCGACTATAATATGGTCACCGTATCCGAGGTCAACGCGCTCGCGGGCGGCGACGGGAGCGGCCGCGTTCAGAGATAACGCGTCCGTGCGGACGCGGATCGTCCGGGCACGTGCGAACCGCGCGCATTGTTTGCGGATCGATTTCCGCGTGCGCGTCCGGGCAGGCTGCCTATGCCGTATGCGCACAAGCGCGCTGCATAACGATTGCGTCTGTATAATAAAAGTGCTTCATCATCTCCGGGCCCGCCGCAGCGTCGGCGACCATAGCGCCACTGCGCACGGCGGGTTCTCCTTTTTTGCACGGGAAAGCCGCACCTTCCGAGGTGCGGTTTTTCCTTTGCCGGGCGGGGCGGAGTGGTTTTTGGAGTAGTTCTTTCGGGGAGTACCCTTTTTGCAAAAGGGTACTCCCCGGACCCCTCCCCGAAAAACTCAAAGTGAGTTTTCCGAAAAAATAAATATCCGCGCTTCGTCGCTGCGGGTGCGGTTCCGAAGGGGTGCGCTTTGCTGTAATTTTCGGCGTTAAGGCATTATTTTGTTTGCGGATTTTATTGTTTGAACGAAAGCGCGGGCGGATTGCGAAAGGAAGTACTGTCCGTTTTATCTGTAAACGGGCTATGATAATTAAGATTGCTTTCAACGTACGTTTATCCGCGTCCCGGAAAAGCTCAAACGGATTGCGGCAGATGGGGCATGACGGGGAGGACGATCCGTGCCCCATTAACATCCGGAAGTTCTTTCCCGTTTCCGAACCCCGTATTCTTCTATAAAAGGAATATCGTCGATCTCGCGCATAAACACCCGGAAGTTCTTTCCCGTTTACGAGCCCCGTATTCTGCTATAAAAGGAAGATCATCGATATCGCTTATAAACATACGGAGATTCTTTCCGGTTTACGAACTCCGTATTCTTCTATAAAAGGAAGATCGTCGATCTCGCGCATAAACACCCGGAAGTTCTTTCCCGTTTACGAACTCCGTATTCTTCTATAAAAGGAAGATCATCGATATCGCGTATAAACATCCGGAAGTTCCTTGGAAAGGAGGGGGTGCAGGGGGAGGAAACCCTTCCTGAAATGCACCCCAAAAGTTGGACAGACTTTTGGAGGTGCATATTTTATGTCAAAAGAAAAGAAATATAACACAAAGTACTCGCCTGAATTCAAATTATCTGTTATAATAGATATGCTGGATAAAGAATTAGGGTATGAA
>CASEMM010000198.1 GCA_949289095.1 uncultured Eubacteriales bacterium
GATAACTTCTTTGCCGCGCTTACCAATCCGTTCGGCAGTTATCACGGTTCGCAGAGGACGGAGAACAGAGTTTGTCCTACGTGCGGATGCACCGCGGAGAGTTATCTCAAAACGGGATTTCTCGGATGCCCGGATTGTTACGCTACTTTCGAACCGCTGATATTGCAGTCGGTAGCAAAAATACAGAAGGACACAAAGCATACGGGCAAGTCTCCCGAAAAGACCGTTTCGCCGGAAGAAGCAAGGTATAACGAACTTCTCCGTAAGCGCGACGAGGCGGTGGCTGTGGAGGATTTTCAGCTTGCTGCTAAAATCAACGACGAGATGAAGAAGCTGAAAGGAGGCGCAAAATGAGTGCAAACAACGGCATAGTCATTTCCAGCCGCGCCAGACTGGCACGCAACTACGCGGGATTCAGATTTCCGGAGAGAATGAGCGACGAAGACGGCGCGAAGGTATTGCAAAAGACGGAAGACGCATTGCGCGGCAGCGGCGAAAAATTCGGCACTGTCAGAATTTCGGACATGTCCGAATTGCAGGCGGAGACGCTGAAAGAACTGCACATGATAAGCGACGATCTTATTAACGGCAATAAAAACGCGGCTGTCATAGTCGGCAAGTCCAATGAGATCTGCATAATGGTGAACGAAGAGGATCATCTGCGCGAGCAGTGCATACTCAAAGGCAACAGACTTTCGCAGGCATACGAAAAGATAAGCGCGATAGACGACATGATAGCGACCGCGGCAGAGATAGCATTCGATAAAAAGCTGGGCTATCTGACAGCATGTCCGACAAACGTCGGTACGGGATTGAGGGCTTCTGCGCTGATGTTCCTTCCCGGACTGAGCATGACGGATTCGCTCTCCAAGTGCGTGAGCGCGGCGTCCCGTTTCGACATGGCGGTGCGCGGAGAGTACGGCGAGGGCAGCAGGAGCGAGGGATACCTGTTCCAGATATCAAATCAGAAGACGTTAGGCGTAAGCGAAGAAGAGATAATCTCCAGTGTGGCAAGTACGGTAGAACAGATAGAACAGAGCGAGATTGTGGCGCGTAAAGCGCTTCTCGAATCCAACGAAGTCATGATGCGCGACGGCATAATGCGCGCATACGGCATACTTACGAACGCATACAGGCTGCCGTACAAGGAGTTCGAAGAAAAATACGCGCTTGTAAAGCTGGGAATATATTACGGTTTTATTGAGTGCGGAGACAACGCGGCGTTTGAAAATATGCTGGATAAATACCGTCCCGCGAATATGATGACGCACGCGGGTAAAATAATGAACGACGGCGAGCGCGATATATACCGCGCAGCCAATGCGGCGGCAGAACTTAAAAATTTGACCGCTGCCGTATGATACGGACATAAGGAGGTGTACCATGGACTATTTCAATAACTTTCCGATGTCGGACAACGTAAAAAAATGCCGCGCGTTTGCACACCAGATCGCGGTCAAGAACAGAAACAAATACGTAGAACCCATTCATCTGCTTTACGCGATGTATAATACCGAATGCGTGAGTGCGGAAATACTCCGCCGCGAGGGACTCAGTCCCGTCAGCATAGTGACGGAAATGGGCAGACTCGAAAAAACCGATTCTCTCGAAGAACCGGAGGAGAGCGAAGCGCTCAAAGTGCTGTTCGATGACGCTCGTAAGATTGCGATAATATCCAAACAGGACTGCATATATACGGAGCATCTGCTGCTTGCATCCGTATTTTACGAAGATTCGCCGCTTAACGCGTTTCTCAGCAAAAACATAGACGTTTCGAGAATGCTTCGCAGGCTCGAACCCAATATGAATATATCCAACATACTTGATAACATAAACAGCATGCCGTCTTCGGGCGGATACGGACAGCAGCATGCGTCCGGCAGCAGCGGTTCTCTTCCCAAAGAGATAGGCGATCTCGGCGTAGACTTTACACAGCGCGCGCGGGAGGGGAAAATAGACCCGGTAATAGGCAGGAAAAACGAAATCGAACGTATCATCGAAATTCTCTGCCGCAAGACGAAGAACAATCCCGTGCTTATAGGCGAGCCGGGAGTCGGCAAAAGCGCCGTCGTCGAAGGTCTTGCGCGCGAGATCGCGCTCGGCAACGTGCCCGAACTTCTCAAAAACAAAATCATATTCGCGCTCGACATAGGCAGTCTTATGGCGGGGACCAAGTACCGCGGAGAACTTGAACAGCGTCTTAAAACTGCCATCGACGCGATAATCAAAAGAGGCGATATCATCGTATTCATTGATGAACTGCACACGCTTGCGCAGGCCGGCGGAAAAGAAGGCGAGGTCACTCCTGCCGATATGCTCAAGCCCTATCTTGCGCGCGGAGAGCTTCAGACGATAGGCGCGACGACAACGGACGAGTATCGTAAATTCATAGAGGCAGATAAGGCTCTCGAGCGTCGTTTTCAGCCCATAACGGTTGATCCGCCCACTGTCGAGCAAACGATAGAGATACTTAAAGGCATACGCCCCAACTATGAAAAATTTCACAAGATCAAAATTACGGATGAGGCGATAACCGCGGCGGCACAGCTGTCGGACAGATATATTTCCGACCGTTTTCTGCCCGATAAAGCCATAGATCTCGTGGACGAAGCTGCCAGCCGTGCGAAGGTGAGCAACAACAAACTTCCTCCTGAAATCAAGGAAATGGAAGAAAAACTCAAGGATTATCAGAAGCAGATAGACGAAGTTGTCCGCGACGGCGAGGATTTCATCAGAGCGGACAGGATCAAGAAGCAGCGTGATGCTCTTGCCGAGGAAATCAAAAAGAAGAAAGCCGAATGGCAGGCGGGCGGCGGCGGTTCGATAGGTGCGGAAGAAATCGCCGAAGTCGTCGCAAAGTGGACGAAGATTCCCGTAACTCGTCTGAACGAGTCCGAGGCGGAAAGGCTCAATAACCTCGAAAAGATATTGCATGAGCGGGTTATAGGTCAGGATAATGCGGTCGAGAGCGTCGCAAAGGCAATACGGCGCGCAAGAGCCGGACTCAAAGATCCCAAACGGCCAATCGGTTCGTTCCTCTTCCTCGGACCTACCGGCGTGGGTAAAACGGAACTTACGAAGGCTCTCGCCGCGGCGATGTTCGACGATGAGAACAATATCATCCGTCTTGACATGTCCGAGTACATGGAGGCGCACAGCGTGAGCAAACTCATCGGTTCGCCTCCCGGATATGTGGGGTTCGACGAAGGCGGTCAGCTTACCGAACAGGTGAGAAGAAAACCGTATTCGGTCGTGCTGTTCGACGAAATCGAAAAGGCGCATCCCGACGTATATAACATTCTGCTCCAGGTGCTCGATGAAGGCAGACTGACGGATTCGCAGGGTCGCACGGTGGATTTCAGAAATACAATAATAATAATGACGTCCAACGTCGGCGTAAGCGAGCTTAAATCGCGCCGTGCCATAGGCTTCAACGACAATACGGTAAAAGCGGACGAGCAGAACGAAGAGGCAATACTCTCCGATGCGCTCAAACGTCATTTCAGGCCCGAATTCCTCAACCGCATAGACGTTATATGTTATTTCAAACATCTGACGGAAGACGATATTAAAAAGATCGCCGACCTTATGATGAAAAAAGTAACCAAAAAGCTGGATGACAGAAACATAAAGCTGCAGTATACGCCGGCGATCATCAATTACGTCATCAAAAACGGTTACGATCCGGAGTACGGTGCGCGTCCTCTCCGCAGAATAATAGAACAGACCATAGAGGACTGCCTCGCAGATGCTCTGCTCGGCGGTAAAATAAAGGACAACAGCACTGCGACGATAGATTATGCGGACGGTAAGGTAATCGTCAGATAAACAAAATAAATCCGAATATCTGTAAACGCATTGACAAAATCCCCCTTGCATGATATAATAATTAAAATCACTGTAAGGGGGATTTGCTTATGCGAATTGACTATCAGACCAAGAATTACAAGCCCAAGGACACGCTTAAAGACGTTATCGAGAAAAAAGTGCAGCGTCTTGATAAGTATTTCGATGACGATGTGACCATCAAAGTAGCAATGCGCGAGTCCAACGACCGCGAGAAAATGGAGCTTACTATTTTCCTCGGCGGCGCGGTTCTTCGTTCGGAAGTCAGCGGCAAACGCGGGGGAGAGACGATGTACGATCTTATCGATCTCGCTCTGCCCAAACTCGAACGGCAGATAGTAAAGCACCATAAGATTCTTACGAGCAAGAGCAAAAAGGTAAGACAGCGCTCGCTCGCTGAAACCATAAAGGAAGAGGAGAAAAAAACAAACGAAATCGTCAGAACGAAATCGTTCGATCTTGAACCTATGGATGAGATAGAGGCTATGGCGGAGCTGGAAATGGTGGGACATTCCTTCTTCGTGTTCCTCAATAAGACGTCGGGAAAGGTGAATGTGATTTACAAGAGAAACGACGGAAATTACGGCATTATAGAAGCTAACGTATAACGGCGTAACAAGGCGGTAAAACATCCGGCTGCGGGTGTTTTATTGCTGTAATGTCACTCTCTTGAATACATAATACGGAGATGAAAACATGAAACTCAGATTCGATTACAACAACATGATGGCAGACGTTATCGGCGAGCACGGCATCGACCCGTCCGACGTAAACAGGGACGCATCGGCCATCGGAGCCGCTTACGACGATGTGATGGCAAACCTCGGCAAAGGCTGGCAGGAGTGGACGGAACTTCCTTATATGAATTATTCCGATCTCGACAGTCTCATCGCCCGCATGAACGATATACGTTCCAAAGCGTCGGCATTCGTCGTTCTCGGCATAGGCGGCAGCGCGCTCGGTCCCATATCCGTCGTACAGGCGCTGCTTAACATGCGTCTCAACGAACTTCCGTCATCCGCGCTCAGAGCGGCGGGGCTTCCTAAACTCTATATCGAAGACAATATTGATCCCGAAAGAATGCACGAGCTGCTCGAACTGCTCGATCTTAAAACGACTTACTTCAATGTCATAACCAAAAGCGGCGAGACAAGCGAAACGCTTGCACAGTTTCTCGTGCTTTACGACCTCATGAAGAAAGCCGTCGGTGCGGAAGAGGCAAAAAAGCACTTTATTGCAACGACCACGATGGGCAAGGGCACGCTTTACAGACTTGCGGAAAAAGAGGGTTTCGTGACTTACGGCATACCTGCGGGCGTGGGCGGAAGATTTTCCGTTCTCTCCAACGTAGGCCTTGTTCCGTTTGCAGCAATGGGCATAGACGTTAAAAAACTGCTTGCGGGAGCAAAGGAAATGAGCGAAGCGTGCCGCACTGCGGACGTAAGAAAAAATCCCGCGCTTATGACCGCGTACCTGCAGTGCAAAGCAATGGAAAAAGGCGCAAACATAAGCGTCATGATGCCTTATGCGGACAGCCTTAAATACATGTCCGATTTCTACTGCCAGATATGGGCGGAGTCGCTCGGAAAGGCGACGGACAAGAAAGGAAATACCGTTCATGCGGGACAGACGCCGGCTAAGGCGCTCGGCGTAACGGATCAGCATTCTCAGGTACAGCTTTATACAGAAGGACCGTTCGATAAGGTGATTACCATGATAGCCGTTGAAAAATTCCGCAGAGACGTTCTTATTCCTTCCGATCCGGATATAGACGCATGCGATTTTCTCAAAGGTCATACCATGGGCGAACTGCTTAACCACGAACGGGTCGCAACCGAGTATGCTCTGCGCAAGGCAGGCAGAATGAATTTTACGATCGTTCTTCCCGAAGTGAACGAAGAGACCGTCGGTGAACTTCTCGCATATTACATGTACGAAACCGCATTCGCAGGCGCGTATCTCGGAGTGGATACGTTCAATCAGCCCGGTGTGGAAGAAGGCAAAAAAGCAACGTTTGCCATGCTGGGCAGAAAAGGCTACGAAGATAAACTTGCCGAAGTACGTTCCGCCGTCAAAAAAGACGAGTATTATATCTGAGTGACTACGGCATGAAAATCGGTATTTCGACAGCGTCGTTCTTTACCAAAGTTCCGACCGAATCCTGTTTTGCCGAACTGCGCGGCATGGGCGTAGGCATGACGGAAGTTTTCCTGTCCACATATTCCGAATACGAAAAGGGGTTTGCGGACGCGCTTGCCGCACGGCTTGACGGGACGCTCAAAGTACATTCCGTACACGCTCTTTCGTCGCAGTTCGAGGGCGAACTGTTCAGTCCGTCCAACAGGGTGCGCGACGATGCGGAACAGCTTTTCCGCAAGGTATGCTATGCCGGCAATGCGCTCGGCGCAAGGTATTACACTTTTCACGGTCCGCTCGATCTCAAAAAATCTTCTGCGGATACCGACGTGAACGCATATGCGGAAAGATTTTCATATATTGCCGATATAGCCAAAACATACGGAATAAAGATTGCCGTTGAGAACGTTCACTATTGCAAATTCGCTTCGCCGGAGCTTATGCGCGCACTGATGAACGCATGTCCCGCTCTTTGCGCCACGATTGACGTAAAACATTCGATATTTTCGGGATACGACCCGCTTAAATTTATCGATGCTGTCGGCGACAGAGTCGTGACGGTACATGTTACGGATGTTACGAAGGACGAGGCGACCGCGCTTCCCGGAAAAGGCAGATACGATTTCGAACATTTTTTCAGGGAAACTGAAAAACGCGGAATCGAACCCGCCGTGATAATAGAAGCGTATGCAAGGGATTTTACTTACATAGAAGAGCTCAAAGCTTCATACGATTATTTGCGCGGTATTGCGGATAAAGTATAATATAAAGAAAACCGATGCACAAAAAGGAGAGATCATGAACAAACTTACTGTTAAAGACGTAGACGTCAAAGGCAAGAAAGTTCTCGTGCGCTGCGATTTTAACGTTCCGATGAAGGACGGAAAAATCACGGACGAGACGCGTATACTCGGCGCGCTTCCTACCATCAGATATCTTATGGATCAGGGCGCGAGAGTGATTCTTTGCTCGCACATGGGCAAGCCGCATTCCGTTTTCTCGGATGAAGTCAGGCTCAACAAGAAGGATAAGGCCAAAGTGGAATCACTGCCTGCCGAACAGCAGGCTGCCGCAAAACAGGCGATTATCGACAAGGCTCTTAAAGAAGAACCGGCTAAACTCACTCTTGCCCCCGTTGCTGCAAGGCTCAACGAACTGCTCGGCGGCAAGGTGACATTCGCCCGCGACGTAGTGGGTCAGGATGCGCAGGCAAAAGCTGCGGCATGCAAACCAGGCGAGTGCGTGTTGCTCGAAAATCTGCGTTTCCACTGGGAAGAAGAAAAACGCGACAGGGATTTCTGCAAGAAACTCGCAGATCTCATAGACGGAGATAAGGGCGTATACGTCAACGACGCGTTCGGAACGGCGCACCGTTCGCATGCGTCCACGGCAGCCATCGTCGAATACGGATTCGTAAAAACCGCGGTTTGCGGTTTCCTTATAGAAAAAGAACTGTCGGTTATGGCTGACAGTCTCGAACATCCGGTGCGTCCTTTCGTCGCCATACTCGGCGGAGCTAAGGTTGCCGATAAACTGAATGTCATAAACAATCTTCTCGAAAAGTGCGATACTCTCATTATCGGCGGCGGTATGGCGTATACCTTCCTCAAAGCCGAGGGTTATGAGGTGGGTAAGTCGCTTGTGGACGATGAGAAGATCGAGTACTGCAGGGAAATGATCAAGAAGGCGAAAGATCTCGGCAAGACGTTGCTTCTTCCCGTAGATACCGTCATTGCGGAGAATTTCCCCGATCCTATAGACGCTCCCGTCGAGGTAAAAACCGTAAAAGTCGGCAACATTCCCGCGGATATGGAAGGACTGGACATAGGCGAAGAAACGAGAAAACTGTTTGCCGATGCGGTCGCTTCCGCAAAAACCGTCATATGGAACGGACCTATGGGAGTGTTTGAAAATCCGACGCTTGCGGCGGGTACGAAAGCCGTCGCCAAAGCTCTTGCGGACGTATACGGCAAAGCAACGACCATTATCGGCGGAGGAGATTCCGCCGCAGCGGTACAGCAGCTCGGTTATGCGGATAAAATGACGCATATATCCACGGGCGGAGGAGCGTCGCTCGAACTTTTTGAAGGCAAGACGCTTCCCGGCATCGCCTGCCTTAACGAAAAGAATTAAACCGGACATGCGATCGATACGCTCCGCGCCTGATAATGACGCGGAGCGTATCCGGTATACGGAGGTGCTATGAAAATTTATACGACAGGCGATGTCAAAAAGCTGCTTGCGCGTGCGGATTCGGCAGCGTTTCACGCATTGTTAAAGGCGTACGGAGTTCCGTCAGTGCAGACGCACGAAGCTGCGGCGATATTGGAGCGCGACATCGCTTATGATCCTAATCCGTATATATCCACGATGGATTACCGCCCGGAGGACAGACTTGCCGCAGAAGTGCACCCGCTGTGGACGGACGCTCTCACCCGAGAGCTTGCCGACAGATGCGCGGATGTACTCGGAACGAAGCACGCCGAGGATTTTTTCCGTTGGAACAGGTCGGAGGTTTGCAGACGCATATTCGAAGCCGCAGGCATATGCGGAATTACATTGCCCGCAGAGCCGGTACTGCCTTCGTTTTACTGCCCGTACGCGTTTTCGCGGCTTTACGGGGCGGGATATACCGATGCGGGAAGCGGGGTATTGCTGCGCCGCACTAACTGCCGTCCATGGGGATTCAAACCCGTCGGATGCCCGCCGGCATGATGCACTCGTTCCGTTAGGATACGTTTTGGAAAAACCTTCTTGACAAAATCATCGATATGTGATATATTTTATACGGGTGTTGTAATTAACGTCAAGGGGAATCAATGTGCTGAATATAGTTATTGTCGAAGATGACGACGGCGATGCGGAACTCCTCACAAATCTGCTTGACGAGTGCGCTCGCGGCAGCGGCACGGAAATATCCGTGCTGCGTTTTTCCGACCCGCTGCAATTTTTTGACGGTTGCCCGAAAAATGCGGATGCGGTGTTTCTCGACATATGTATGCCGGGCTTATCCGGAATGGATGCCGCTCGAAAGATCCGCGAAGTCAATTCGCGGATTCTCATCGTGTTCGTTACAAATATGGTGCAGTATGCAGTCGAAGGATACTCCGTACAGGCTTCGGACTTCATCGTAAAGCCGGCGACTGAAGTCTCCGTATCGCGCGTTCTGAAAAAAATAACCGATCTTACGGAAATGAATACAGACAGGCATTTTACTATAAAGGATTCCGTGAGCGGAAATATGTGCAGACTCAGACTGAAAGACATACTGTATGTCGAAGTCAGTCTGCATAAACTGACGTGGCACACAACGGGCGGCATAATCAACGATTGGGGAACACTCGATTCCGTACAGGAGAAACTGCCCGGAAAGATGTTTTCCCGCAGCCATGTGTCGTATCTGGTGAATCTCGAACATGTGGACAGGCTTAACAGGGACAGTGTGATCGTAGGCGGAGAGACTATTCCCGTCAGCAGATCGCAGAAGAAGAATTTTTACGCCGACCTTGCGAGGTATCTCGGCGAAAGGCGGTAACGGGTGTACGATTTCGGGTCTGCGCTGTTTTGGTACAAACTCATTTTCGCAACCGAACTCATAGCTGCGGAGTGTTCGTTTCTGTTTTTGCTTAAAGAACGCGACAGATTCGTTCCGCGCGCCGTACTGTCGGTGCTCGGTATATATGCTTTTACGTTCGCGCTGCCCGTTTTCGGGTACAACGCGCTGTATATATCGCTGCTTTTTACCGCGATATTCGGAGTCAGTCTGTTCGGACTGAAATTCTGTTTCAGAGAAAAGTGGAGCGTCGTACTGTTCTGCGGGATATGGGCATATACGGTACAGCATTTTTCGTATATAATCGGTAACTATATAATTTCGGTTACGGGGATTTCCGAGGGTTCCGTATACGAGGAATCCATAAGCGCATATAATCTCGGTTCCGTGATAATCAGTCTGTTTTCATACGTTATCGTATATTTTCTTTCCGTACTGCTTATACGGCTGCTGTTCAGAAAACGTTACGAAATACGGATAAACGGCATAGTGCTCATAATACTTTCCATAGTATCGTTGACGATCGAAGTGGTGATAAACGCAGTAGTGGTATATCTGAAAGTGGAAACGATTTCCGCCGTACTGCTGACGATATGTTACATATACGATTTTATAGCATGCCTGCTTACGATAGGACTGCTTATATTTTCGGTACTGAATAAATCTCTCGAACGCGACAATGCGGTCATATCGCTCATGCTGAGCAATGAACGCAAGAATTTCGAACTGCGGCGCGACAAGATCGAACAGATCAACATAATGTGTCACGATCTTAAACACCGTATACGCGAACTCGGAGAGGGCGGTTATGCGGATGAAAAACTGAAAAAACTCGAAAGCGCGATACGCAGTTACGATTCCGTATATCATACGGGCAGCGAGGTGCTGGACATCATTCTTGCGGACGAAAGCGAGAAATGCGGTAAACTCGGCATACAGTTCGTCTGCGTTGCGGACGGTTCGTGTCTTACCGGTATGGATACCGACCATATATATTCGCTGTTTGACAATGCGCTGTCAAACGCCATAGAGGCTGTGCGAGGCGTTGCCGATCCCGATAAGAAATATATCGGACTGCGCGTATGCAGAGCGGGCGGAATGATTTCGGTTCACGTCGAAAACTATTTCGACGCTACCAGGGAACTTACATTCGAGGACGGACTTCCTCTTACGACGAAAGGCGACGAAGAGTGGCACGGATTCGGTATGCGCAGTATGCGCCGCGTGGTAGATGCCTGCGGCGGCGGAATGAGCGTGGATATCAACGGCGATCTGTTTGCACTCAACGTATTTATTCCGATATGCGGAAACGGGAACGATAATGTGCAGAGTATGTGATGAACGATACCTGAAATGCAATAGGTATTGACAAATTCGTATACATAATGTTAATATGGCAGCGATGATAACGGTTCGTCGCTGTCGTTTTATTTGCGCGTCGCCGTTTCATACTAAAATATAAAAGGAGATAACGGATAGAGATGAAATCTGCGAAAAAAGCGGCAGCATTCATACTCGTGCTCGCGTTGCTTTGCGGCGGGGCGGCGGCATTCACAGCTTGCGGCGACGTCGTACCCGTGTCCATAACGGCGGAATGCTCGACTGCGGTCTACACCGAAGGCGAATTTTTCGACCGCGCAGGAACGACCGTCACTGCGGAATACAGCGACGGCAGTTTCCGTACAGTAGCCGGCTGGACCGTTACCGAAGAACCGCTCGTGACGGGAACGGAGTATGTTACCGTGTCGTATACCGAAAGGGGAGTCACCGTGACCGCAAACGTAGACGTGACCGTGAACGCCGTACAGCATGTTCACGATTTTTCGTCATCCTCATGGGAACACGACTCCGAAAATCACTGGAAGGAATGCTCATGCGGAGAAAAGAGCGAAACATCGGCTCACGAGTGGAGCGCCAAAACTGAAATCATCGAGGAGATAGACTGCAATAAAGCGGGCAGTCAGCGCGTCACCTGCGAGGTATGCGGCTACTCGGAATTGCAGACGGTTGCCGCGCCGGGACACGACTGGTCGGCATACGAATATAACGATACGCAGCACTGGCAGATATGCCGACGCTGCGGAGCAGAGGGCGAAAAACGTTCTCATTCTCCCGAACTCGTCGTAAGCGGGCTTAAAACCGATTATCTCGACGGAGAAGCCGTTACCGCAGACGGTGCGTCGGCACAGTTGTATTGCGATGAATGCGGCTTTTCTTCTCCCGTAAGCACGGAGGATCTCGTTTTGCCGCAGGAAGCGCTCACTTTGGACGACGACAGCAGTACGCTTACGCTGACATACGGGGAATATACTTATGAGTTCACCGTAACGGTAAGTGAACGTGAAGTGCAGTCCGTTACCGTGAAGGACGGCATAAAGACCGAATACGCGATAGGCGAGCAGTACGACGGGGAAGGCGTACTCGTACTGCACTATGACGGCGCTCCCGACAGAGAGATCGCGCTTACGGAAGACATGCTGCGCGGCTTCGATACGTCAGTCCCGGGTTCTGTCAGCGTTTCCGCGGTTTATTCGGGCAAAATTGCGCAGTATACGATCTATGTCGGACGTGACGCCGATAGCGGCGCTTTCCGCCTCGGCGAAGCTGGAGCGGTGTATAAAGTGCAGGCGGAGAACGATATCTATGTGGATATGAGTAAAGCCGAGCTGCAGCAGGGGACGGCAACTGAGAAGTTTGAAAATCTTGCAAAGGATTCCACGGGAGCAACGTATCCCAACGGCGCGGAGGGATACAGCACGGCAAATATATCCGTTGCCGGAAATGAAATATCGATAAAATTTTTTTCCGATTACGCCGGTAATCTTCGTCTCGGAATGCGCTCGCAGTCAGGCAGCTACAATGGACTTTCCGATCATATTCTTTC
>CASEMM010000199.1 GCA_949289095.1 uncultured Eubacteriales bacterium
TCTTCCGTCATCTTCGTCAGAATATAGTTCGTCGTTCCGTTTATTATGCCGACGATGGAAGTTATATGATTCGCCTGCAGGCTCTCCTGCAAAGCGCGTATTATCGGAACTCCGCCCACGCAGGACGCTTCGAAATACAGCCCCGCGCCGCCCTTTCTGGCTGCGGCTTCGAGCGCGGGCCAATGCTTCGATACGAGTTCCTTGTTCGCGGTCACGACGCTTTTGCCGGACAGAAGCACTTTTTCTATAAACGTCTTTGCCGGCTCGACGCCGCCCATCGTTTCCACGACGATAGAAATATCCTTATCTGCGGCTATTTCGTCGACGTTCTCCGCCGCGGCGCTCTCGGGTATGCCGAAAGATTTGATGCGTTCGAGATTCTTGTCAAGCACTTTTCTGACGCGGAAATCTATCCCCTGCGTGCGGAGAAGAAAATCGTGATTGGCAGTCAGTATTTCGTATGTTCCGCCGCCCACCGTGCCTATGCCCATTATGGCTACGTTTACAGTCTTGTTCATGAATGTATGTCTCCGTTCTGTTTATCCTTTTTTCGCCGCGCCCTTCGGGGACGCGCCCGCATTGAGTTTATATATTATGTTCAGTCCCCTGAGAGTCAGAGTGCGATCCATAACGTCTATTATATCGCTGTTCTTGTATATCAGTTCGCTGAGACCGCCCGTCGCTATCACCTTTGCGTCCGTATATCCCGTTTCCTCGCGCAGCAGACGGATTATACGCTCCGCCATGCCGATATATCCCTGGATCAGTCCGGACTGCATATTCGTTATGGTATTTTTACCGAGGACGCACGGAGGCAGAACCAGTTCCACTTCGGGCAGTTTCGCAGCCGACATCGACAGCGCTTCCGCAGCGCTTTTAAGCCCGTGCCCTATCACGCCTCCGAGAAACTCACCCTTTTCGCTGATAACGTTGAACGTCGTAGCCGTTCCGCAGTCAAGAGTTATGCAGGGACCGCCGTAAGTGTAATACGCCGCGACGGAATTGACTATTCTGTCTGCGCCCACCTCGCGCGGATTGTCGTATCTGATGTTCAGTCCCGTCTTTATTCCCGAACCGACATTGAGCGGCTTGACTCCGAGATAGTAATCGCAGGCATGTTCGAACGTATAGTTCATGCCGGGATTGACGGATGACATTATCGCGCCCGTGATATCGGACGCGGCGATGCCGTTGGCTTTCAGGCGGCTGACTATATCCATGCCGTACTCGTCGCCCGTTCTGCCCTGCACCGTGGACAAACGCAGCGAATGAAGCAACTCGTCGCAGTCGAACACGCCTATTTTGACGTTGGTATTTCCTATGTCTATTGCAAGCAGCATTACCGACTCCCCTTTTTCCGTTCGCTATTTTCCGTTTTCAGACGCGGTCTGCCGTCCGTGCCGAGATGCAGACCTCTGCGCACTCCGAGCACGGCGACCGGAGAAAGCGCGGTGGTCACGAGCAGTTCGGGCAAAAAGTTCATGAGCGTCAGCGTCGCATACACGTCTCCGAGAGACCCGTACGCTCCGCTCGTCAGAAACATCATGGGAAGCACGAGCGCGGTATTCGAAACGACGGTGAAGAACGCCCCTACCGAAAGCGCGAAATGCTCCGCGCCGCGCCCGCCCGTCCTGCCGGACCCGCGTACGACGCATGCCGCGGCAAATCCGATCAGGAACACTTCCGCAAGCACTATCGCCCAGAGCAGAACAAAGAATGCCGCCGCGGGCAGTCCGCTGCGCGCGAGGATCGCGTATACCGCCGCGCCGCCCGCGCCCGCAATCGCCGCCGCTACGGACAGTCTGTCCGGAATGCGCGACGCCTCCGCGAGTTTCGCCATGCCCTTCGCGGCAAGGCGAGCTATCCTGAACGCGCCGAAACCGATGATGCCCACAAACAGTCTCGGCACTACGGACGCAAGCGGGTTCTGGAATATCGGGCTGGGAAATACGAACGCAAGCACGAAACTCGTCAGTCCGAATATCGCTCCCGCCGCGATTGCATACGGAAACCTGTCGTAAAGCATCGCCGAGAGCGTCACGCTCACAAGCGAACATACCGCGAGACTTGCCCCGCCTACCGCGACCAGTCCGAACGAATATGCCTTATCGAGCAGAGTCGCCACGACTATGACCGCAGTCATAATGCCGAGCGTCGCCGCCGCATTGCCTGTTCTCTTTTTCATTGCCGTCTCCTTGTCGAACCCCGAATAAAGGGTGTCCGCAAATGCCGTTATTATTCCCGAAAAGCTCGGCCCGGCGCATATTAAAGCGCACATAGCCTGCCGTGTTCGTTTATTTTATCATTTTCGGGGATATTTTGCAAGTGTTTGCGGGGAAAAATCCGTGTATCCCGCACAATATCCGCAGCGCGCAAAAAGTGTGTAACAATTTCCGCGGGAAAGCCGTACTATAAAGTAGGATATCCCCGACCGAAGATGAAACAAAGGGTGCACCGAGAGAGGAAACCCCGCACGCCGCGCGGAAATGACGTCGCCGCGCGGCGGAAAGGGTGTCGGACGGACGATGTCCGCAAAAAATACGCAAGGGAGGGTACACAAATGTTCAATCAGGGTTGCGGATGCAGCGACATATTCGTCATACTCCTGCTCCTGTGCTGCTGCGGCGGCTCGGGCGGCGGCTGCGGATGCGGCTGCGGATGCGAAAAGAAACCGGACTGCTGCGATCTCGTGTTCTTATGGCTTCTCATGTCCTGCTGCTGCGGAAAGAACGACTGCTGCTGCAAGTAATACATAGCCGCCTGACGGGCGCCTGCGCGCCCCGCCGCGCCCGACTGCCGCCGACTGTGCGCCGTCGGGCGCTTTTACTTTTTGCTTTGCCGCCGCTTCGTCGCGGAGCGCGGCGGCTCAGCCGCATTTCTCGCCGCACGGGTTATTTCGGCGCATGCGGCGTTTTCTTCCCCGCCGTGCTTGACAAAAACACGGCGTTTGTTATAATATATATTACGCAACAATCAAACGGAGAAATTTTTTATGAAAGCTACGATGGACAAGCTCGTGAATCTCTGCAAGGGAAGAGGCATAATCTATCCCGGCAGCGAAATTTACGGCGGTATGGGCAACACCTGGGACTACGGTCCGGTAGGCGTGGAGATCAAGAACAACATCAAACGCGCATGGTGGAAAAGATTCGTTCAGGAAAGCGATAATTCCTACGGCGTGGACGCTGCGATACTCATGAACAGCCGCGTCTGGGAAGCGAGCGGTCACACGACCTCTTTTTCCGACCCGAAGATGGACTGCAAATGCTGTAAAACCCGTCACCGCGCGGATACGCTTATCGAAATGCACTCCAAAGGCAAAGTCAATCCCGACACGATGACGAACGAGGAAATGGAAGCGTATATCCGCGAACATCACGTCACCTGCCCCAAGTGCGGCAAAAGCGACTTTACCCCCATACGCACATTCAACCTCATGTTCGAGACTACGCGCGGCGTCACCGAAGAAGGACAGAACGTCGTCTATCTCCGTCCCGAAACGGCTCAGGGCGAATTCGTCAACTTCCTCAACGTTCAGCGCACCACCCGCGCGAAAGTGCCTTTCGGCATAGGTCAGATAGGCAAGGCGTTCCGCAATGAAATAACCCCGGGAAACTTCATTTTCCGCACGATAGAATTCGAGCAGATGGAACACCAGTGGTTCTGCAAAAAGGGCACGGACACGGAATATTACGAGTATTTCAAAAAGGCGGCGTGGGACTTCCTCGTCGACCTCGGATTCAGTCCCGAACACCTGCGGTACAAGGATCACGACAAACTCGCGCATTACGCGAAAGCGGCATGCGACATACAGTACCTGTTCCCCATCGGCTGGAGCGAGCTTAACGGCATACACAACCGCACGGATTACGATCTCTCCCGCCACTCGCAGTTCTCGGGAAAGAACATGGAATACACGGACCCCGTCACCGGAGAAAAGTACATCCCCTACGTAATCGAGTATTCCATCGGCGCAGACCGCCTTATGCTCGCTGCGCTCACCGAAGCATAC
>CASEMM010000200.1 GCA_949289095.1 uncultured Eubacteriales bacterium
ATGTATATGAAAATGCGGCAGAACATGCCGCATTTTTCTTTTGTTTGTTTCCGTCCGTGACGGTATGTCGATCCGCACGGCGCACTTTATAACGAGAAGGTGTGTGGTATGAAGAGATTTTCCGATTTGTCCGAAAGAACGGGTACGGGCGTGTTTGCGCGCCTTGCGGAGAAGAAGAGGGAAGCGGAAGCTCGCGGCATGACGATATACGACCTTTATGTCGGCACGCCCGATTTCCCGTGCGAAAAGCACATAACGGATGCAGGGATAAAGGCAATGAGCGATCCGGAGAACATCAAGTATACGCTCCTCGATTCGCCCGGAATGATAAGCGCCGTCGTGAATTATTATAAGTCCCGTTACGGCGTGACTCTCACCGAAGATATGGTCGCGTCCTGCAACGGCACGCAGGACGGCATGGGGCATATAGGCATGCTGCTCGCAAATCCGGGCGACGTCGTGCTTTTGCCCGATCCGGGATATATCGCGTTTGAAACGAGCGCGATGTTTGCACGCGCCGTGCCGCAATATTATCGTCTGACGGCGGAAAACGGCTTTCTGCCCGACTTTTCATCCGTACCCGATGATGTTCTCGGACGGACTGCGTATCTTGTGCTTTCGTACCCGTCAAACCCCGTGGGCGCAGTGGCTCCTCCGGAGGTATACCGCGAGGCGATAGCGCTTGCCCGCAAATACGGATTTTTCGTTATTAACGACAACGCATACAGCGATATAGTCTTTGACGGCGAAGGCGGTTCGTTCCTGTCGTACGACGGTGCGGCAGAGGTCGGCGCGGAGTTCTTTTCTCTCTCCAAGTCTTTCAACACGACGGGCGCACGCATATCTTTTCTGATCGGCAATCCGTCCGTTGTCGCCGCGTTCCGCAGGCTGCGCAGTCACTACGATTTCGGCATGTTTGCGCCCGTGCAGGCAATGGCTGTGGCGGCTCTCACGGGCGACAGATCGGGAGTAAAGCTCCGCTGCGCCGAATACAAACGCCGCCGCGACGCGCTCTGCGGGGGACTGCGCGCCATAGGCTGGGACGTTCCCGATTCTGCGGGCACGATGTTCGTTTGGGCGCGTATTCCGGACGGGGCGGGAAGCAGCGAGGAGTTTTCATTGCGTCTTCTCGAACGCACGGGGGTCATGTGCACGCCGGGATCGTCTTTCGGACCGTCGGGAGAGGGCTATGTCCGCTTTGCTCTCGTCAAGCCCGTTGAAACGATAAATGCTGCGGTTGCGGCGATAGGGAAATATTTCGCGTGAGTTACCCGTCCGTTCGCGGGGACGATGCACATTCTCTTTTGTTCTCGCAGCGGGCGGCGGAGTGAATAGCGCGCCCCCCGCGCCGAAACATCGGGCATTGCGCACACTTTCACGTCGGGTAATGTTAAAGCGCAGCGGACGGCTTTTGCCGTCCGCTGCGCTTTTCGTTTAACTGTATACGGCGGCATTATTGCCGCTTGCGAAAGTTCCGCGTCCGCCCATTATCTCACCGCCTTTCTTGAAGAGAGATAATCTACAGGAATAATATTCCCGCGCATCTCGGGAAACGGGGTACCGAAACAGATGATTGCCGACGGATTCAGCCTTTTTCCGTGCGGATTTTCATTGCTTAAACAAACAGAATGATGACGCCGACGAGGACGCCCGCAAGCATGGCGAAAGCGGGAGCTTTGGAGCGCCACATTAAAATGGATTCGGGGAGCAGTTCGCCGAAAACGACATAGAGCATCGCGCCGCTGGCAAAACCGAGCGAGAGGGCAAGGCTCACCGGACTTAACGTACCGAGGAAATATCCGAGCATCGCGCCGAGAATGGTGGGCGAGCCCGTGACGGCGGTAAGGACGGTCGCTTTGATTTTTTTCATGCCCCCTGCGACGAGCGGAACGGACACCGCCATTCCCTCCGGAATGTTGTGCAGTCCGATGACTATTGCCGTGGCAAGCCCGCCTATGCCGCCCGTTACAGTGTCGCTCGCATACGACGCGCCGATGACCATGCCTTCGGGGAAGTTATGGAGAGCGATGGCAAACGCCATGACGAGTCCCGCAATAAAAAGCTGACGGCGCGATTTCTGTTCTTTTGTCTGCTCGTATTTCTTTTTGTGCTCTTCGTAGTGGTCGCTGTGGATCAGTTCGGACAGCTGATCCGCCGTTTTGGGATGGCTTTTGTCGATGTGCTTTACCTGCGGATTGGTTCTTTTGTCGATAATGAAATTCAGCAGCCATATGACAGCAAACCCGACGGCAGTCATTGCGACGACGAAAAAGACGTGACCGACGGAGCCGGGAACCTGCGCGATCGCATCCGAGAGCAGATCGAGGCATACGATGCTCAGCATGACCCCGCCCGCAAAGCTCAGAAGCAGACTGACTATCTTTTCCGAATTCCGCGTAAAAAGCACGCCGATCAGTTCGCCCAGACCCGTTCCGCCCACTCCGGCAATAGTCGTGACTATAACTACAAAAGCAAAAGTGTTCATGAAATTTCATCCTCTCGTTCGTTTGTCATATGCGATTCTTTCGTTATGTTCCGTTCTTATTCATTTCATTATAACACTGCGGCGCACATACGACAATTATTACGGTATATGTTTTTCTGTTTTTATGCGATTAGCGCGGCGCGATATCTTCACGTAACGGCGGACAGGGCGGTAAGCCTGTAAGTCGCGGCACATCTGCGGGGCGCCGAGTGAATACGGCGGCGGAAAGAGCGAGCCGTCCGGGCAGGGGACGGAAAACCGCGCGCTCCGCTTACGCGTAACGTCGCGCTTTTGCCGAAAGCGTTTGTAATCGGGTACGGGCGCTGCGGGATTTTGCGGCATCGGGC
>CASEMM010000201.1 GCA_949289095.1 uncultured Eubacteriales bacterium
GCTCAACGGCTCCGTGAGCCCGAGCGCGGCGCTCGCGGACACGCTCCTTTACGACAATAAGAGCGCGCCCGCCGTTGCCAATTACGGCAACTATCAATATGTCGGAAGCACGACGTCTTACGGGGGCGACGATCCGCTCACGTCCACGGAAGTTAAGTACATGGTGTATCAGGAGAGCATATACGTCGGCTACCGCTACTACGAAACGCGTTACGAGGACAGCGTTCTCGGGCTCGGCAATGCGACCGGCAGTAACGGCGCGACGACCGGCAGCGCATGGAACTACTCCTCGGAAGTCGCATTCCCGTTCGGTCACGGACTGAGCTATACGACGTTCTCCTATTCGGACGTGAGCGTGGAAGAGGACGGGGATAATATCCGTGCGAGCGTGACCGTGACGAATGCGGGCGACACATATTCGGGCAAGGAGATCGTTCAGCTGTATATGCAGCGGCCGTATACCGACTACGACAAGTCGCACGGCATCGAAAAGCCCGCCGCCGAACTCGTCGGCTTCGCAAAGACGGATACGCTCGCGCCCGGCGCGCATGAAACCGTGGAGATAGTCATCGACAAGGAGTGCATGCGCACATATGACGCCGCGGGCGAGGGAACGTATATCCTCGAAGAGGGTGACTACTATTTCACGATAGCGGACAACGCCCACGACGCGGTAAACAACATTCTCGCGGCTAAGGGCAAGACCCCGGCGAACTCCGGCGGAGCCATGGACGGGGAAGGCAATGCCGCTTATACCGTTAAACTCACGGAGCGCGACGATTACGAGATATATTCGCGCTCGTCGGCGACGGAGGACTACGAGATAGTCAACCGCTTCGACCATGCGGACTGGAACAGATATAAAGGCTCGGACGGCAACAAGATAACGTATCTTTCGAGAAACGACTGGCAGGGCACGTTCCCGACGACGAACGTCGTACTCAACATGACGGAGCGCCTTCGCGCGGATCTGCAATACGACAAGGAAGTCTTTGAAGATCCCGAAGCCGAAATGCCGACTTACGGCGCGGAAAACGGCCTTACTCTCGCCATGTTCATAGACACGCCCTTCGGCGATCCGTCGTGGGACGATCTTCTCGATCAGATGACGTATGAGGAGCAGGCACTGCTGTGCTCCAACGGCTTCCACCAGACGGAGGACATTGAGTCCGTCGCAAAACCGCAGACGATGGATAACAACGGACCCATGGGCTATCAGGGCGTGTCCATTCAGTATCCGAACGCGCCCGTCATGGCGGCGACGTATAACACTGCGCTGTTGCAACGCATGGGCGAGATGATAGGCGAGCAGATGCTGAACGCGGGCGACGGCAATGTGCGTACCGGTCTGTACGCTCCCTCCGCCAATCTGCATCGCACGCAGTACGCAGGCAGAAACTACGAGTATTTCAGCGAAGACCCTCATCTGACCGAACAGATAGCGACGTATGAGGTGATCGGCTTGCAGTCCAAGGGCTGCTTTGCGCAGATGAAGCACTTCATAATGAACGATCAGGACTGGAACAGGCGCGGCGTGGGGCAGTGGCTGCCCGAACAGGCGACGCGCGAGCTGTATCTTGCGGCATTCGAGGATATAGTCGTCGTGGGCGAAGTCAAGTCCGTCATGAGTTCGTTCACCCGTATGGGACCGCTGTGGTGCGGCGCGGATTACTTCCTGCTCACCGAAGTGCTGCGTGGCGAGTGGGGATTCATGGGATTCGTCAACTCCGACTGCCCCGACGGACCGTACATGTCCTTCGTGGACGGCATTCAGGCGGGCAACGACACATGGGACAACAGCCACGACGGCAGCGAATACGACGAGTGGAAGGATTCGCCCACGGTGATGCAGTGCCTGCGGCTCGCGTCCAAGCGAATACTGTACGTCACGCTGCATTCCAACGCGATGAACGGCATATCCACGTCCACGCGCATACGCTCCATACGCACATGGTGGCAGAACGCCATACTCGGCATACAGATAACGCTGACCGTTCTCACTGTTGCGTGCGCGGCAATGCTCGTGCTCAGTTTCGTGTTCGGGAAGAAAAAGAATAAGAACGAGAAAGCTGCGGCGGCGGAAGCGCCGGACGGCGAAATACAGCCCGAAACGAACGCGGCGGAGTCCGCGGTTCCCGTAATTGCCGCGGTTGCGGCAGAAACGGAGTCTTCCGCGCCGCCTTCCGATGACGAAACGGACGTTCCCGTCGGGGAAACAGCGGCAGAGAGCGAAGAGCCCGCCGCCCCCGTTTCCGTCGAAGCGCCGCAGCCGCCCGAAATAATGACGGGCGGGACGAGCGCCAAAATCGGCGTTCTTCAAGACGACATGGCGAAGCTGACGAAGAAGATGAGCGCGATGCACGGCGAAATGAGCAAACTTTCGAAGAAACTGAACACGCTTTCCGAAGCGGTGGAAACACTCGCCGCGAAAAAATCCGAACGAGCGAAGACCGCTCGGAGAAAAAAGACGGCGGCTCCGCAGCCGACTCTGCGCAGCGAAATAGAAGTTATGGGCAAAAAATTGAACGAAATGAACGACATACTGTCGTCGCTCATGTCCGAGCGCCGGGGCGGCGAAAACGCGAACGGCGACGGAACGGAAAAATAAAAGGAGGAACCCGTAAATGAGAACGAAAAAAATCGCGGGAATACTGCTCGCGGCTCTTCTCGCCCTCGCGCTTGCCGTTGCGGCATGCACGCTGACGGGGTGCGGAGAGGATGAAAAGAATCCGTCCGGCGATACGCCCAAATACGAACACGGGCTGACGACGGACGAATACTGGGAGCAAGGCGGCGATACGGAACCGGGTGCGGAAGACGGCAGCCTCACGCTTGCGTCGGGCGCGCGGTACGAAGCGGAATACGCCGTTGTCGAAGGCGAAAACGTGGACTCCGCTGCGGGTTACACCGGATTCGTCCGCGCGGTATCCGGCACGTCAAACGGCTATGCGCTCGTGCGTCTTTCCCGTCCGGGGAATAAAATTCTGTTTACCGTGACGAGCGACAGGGCGGAAGAGGACGTTACTCTCACCGCGTGCGTGGCAATGCTGCAATACGGCAATCCGTGGAAACACAGGCGTGCGGAATTCGACAGCGCATATACCGTTTCCGTGAACGACGTAAGTTTCCCGCAGACAGGAGTGATGTTCGGCGAGGACGACAGCAGCGGAAGTCAGTATTTTCAATTGGTGGAAGTCCCGCTCACGATAGACCTCTCGGAGGGAGAGAACGTCATAGCGTTCACCGTTCCCGATCCTCCGCCGACGGATAACCGACCGTACGGTTCCGCGGCGAACTCTTATATCGGACCTAATTTCGACTATATCGCGATCACGACAACGTCCGCGAAAATGACATATAAACCCAACTACGACAACGAAATGGAAACGATGAAGACGATGCTGACGGGGATAACGGTATCGGGAACGTTCAAGAACAGTTATATAGCGGGCGAAACTTTCGACAAGGCGGGCATGACAGTGACCGCGAAGTATACCGGCGGAGTGAGTAAAGAAGTGACGGATTATACCATTTCTCCCGAAGGAGCACTCGGCACGGAGGATAGTAAGGTGACCGTTTCGTACTCCGAGGACGGAGTGACCAAAACCGCGGACGTCGCGATAACCGTGATGGCGGAAGCACCCGAGCGGTTTCTCCAATCGATAGCCGTAACGACGCCGCCCGATAAAACCGCATATATTGCGGGCGAGTGGTTCGATCCGACGGGCATGGTAGTAACGGCGACGTACGACAACGGGGA
>CASEMM010000202.1 GCA_949289095.1 uncultured Eubacteriales bacterium
CGCTCTCGGAGAGATCGCTTCGCTTTCCGAAAGACTGTTTGCCGCCGTCGGCGGCATATGCGGTGCCGAAAAGTTCACGCCGCGCGCGCTTGCCGCAGTCTGCCGCAGTCCGCTGACGGATGAAGAGCGGGAGAAAGCCGCGTCTCTGACCGCGCCGCAGATAAACGCGATCGCGCGCGCTCTGCGCGCGTCTCCGTCCGTTCCGAAGAACGCGTTCGAGCCGTTCGACGGCATGCGCGGGGCGTATGACGAACTTGTTTCAGCGGAAAAATACTCCTGCGGAATGAGCCTTGCTGCTCTTCGCGCCGCATACGGTAACGTCCGGCTGATGACGGACGATGACGGAAAGTACATAACCCGCGAACGGCTGGACGCTCTCGCAGCCCTTTCGGCTTCGCTCCGAGAAATGCGTGAGAGTGCGAAGAGGAAATTTTACGACGCGTCGGCAGTGCTTAAAAAACGCGGCGACATGACGGATGAGGAGGTTTTCGCCGTACTCGGAGCGGAGCGCGCGCTCGCACCGTATGCGGGCACGGACAGGGAAAAACCCGGTGCGTTCGATTTTGCCGCGAAGCGCGCGGTCAAAGCCGTTCTGCCGCTTCTGTTCGACGGTTCGGCGCGTTTGCCCGCAATTGCGGAAGCCGTGTGCGTTTTCTGCGCCGCCGAGCGCGAAGCCGAGGCTGCGGACGAACTGCGGAATAAAACGGAAGTATTGCTCCGCCGCAGACTTACGGACGCGCAGGCGGATACGGTACTGACGCTTGCGGAAAGGATAAAAGGCGAGCCGTCGGAGTTTTTCTCCGCGCTGCCCCGTATGATAAGCGCGGCGGAGAACTGCGCCGTCGCCGGAACCGGCGCGGATATGACGCTGCGCGAGCTTGCGGACGCGTTCCGCGAGGGCATGCTGTACGGCGAACTCACGCTTGCCGTCGGCTCCGTTTCGCGCGGCGGCGCGCCGCATGCCGCGGCACGGGCGGTTCTTGCGCTCTCTTCCGCGGACGGAGATATGATCCGTGCGGCGGCGGAGCTGTCCTCTTCCGCGTATGCGGCGGAGGCTGCGGACGCGGCGGAGCAGATCGCGGCGGGACTGTCCGCGTTCGCGGAAAAGTATTACGCTAACGCTCTGACCCGCTGCGCGCGCGTGTCCGATCTGCACGTGCTCGTTGCGGAATGGAAAAACAGACGGCTGAGCGAGGCGGCGATGAGATTTTCCGCTCTTACCGAATGCGGCGGCATGGACATACGGCCGTTTCTCTCTCCTATAGCGGAAGGAAAGAGGACGTCGGACGACGTTCCCGCGCTGTTTAAGCACTCGTTTTTCGCGGCGGCGGCGGAAGGCGCCGCGCGTAAGCTGGGGAACAGGCGCAACGGATTGGGGCGGGCTGCGGCGGACGCCATGGAAAAGCGCATGAACGCGCTGAAAGAGATCGCCGTTGCGGATACCGAACTGATCGCCGCGCGCTGTTACTCCTCGATAGATCCCGATGCAAAGGAATTTGCGTTTCTCGGCGCTGAGCGCTCGGGTGCGCGCACGTTGCGCAGGCTGTTCAAAGATCACGCCGCGGCCGTGACGCGCGTCAAGAAATGTCTCATACTCTCGCCGTCCACCGTCAGTCTGCTGCTCGGCAGCGATGAGTTTTTCGATTTCGACGTCGGCATAGTCGACGAGGCGAGTCAGCTCGAACCTGCGGGCATACTTCCGGTACTCGCGCGTTGCCGTACCGTCGTCCTCGTGGGCGACGAATGGCAGAGGCCTCCCATACGCGATATACGTGCGGCGGCGGAGCGCGGCGCGGCGGGCGACGATGACGTTCTCGAAGCGGATGCGTCCGCATTGTCCGTCGCGCTCGCAAACGAGGCGTTCAGAGTGTGCGAGCTTGCATGTCACTACCGCAGCAGAACGGAGTCGCTGATAGCGTTCTCTCAACGGCGGTATTATCCGTTCATGCGCACGTTCCCGTCCGCTCTGCCCATGATCCCCGGAGAGCTCGGCTTTACGGACGTTTACGTTCCCGACGGCGCGTGCGAACGGGGAGTGAACAGGGACGAAGCGGAAAAAGTGCTTCGGATCCTGCGCGCGCATTTCGACAAATATTACGACGAAAAGACGGGGAAGCTGTCCCGTTCGCTGGGAGTCGTCGCGTTCGGCGAACCGCAGACGGAATACATCCGCTCCCTCGCGCTTTCGGACAATGCGCTTGCGGAAAAGATGCGCCGCGCTCTCGCTTCTTTCGGCGACGTTCCCGAAAAGCTGATATTTTTCAAGACCATACGCACGGTGCAGGGGCAGGAAACGGACGACCTGATACTGTCGCTGACTTACGGCAGGCGCGCGGACGGCGCGCTGTGGCAGCGTTTCGGCACGCTTAACCGCGGCACGCTCGGCGAATGCGTGTTCAATGTGGCAGTGACGCGCGCGCGTTGCTCGGTGACCGTCGTGCATTCGGTGCTCGGTTCGGATCTCAGGGGCGGCAGCGTGGATTTCATAGGAGAGTACCTCGATTCGGCGGCACGTTTCGCGCGCGGCGGACGCAGCGGTTTCGCGGGGAAGACGTCCGCGGAAGGTTTTATCGGCAGCGTGGGCGAATACATAAGATCGCTCGGCGTGCCGGAAGAACGCATAGTGTACGATTGCGGCGTTACCGACGGTTCGGTAAGAGTGCCGATAGCCGTTCTCGGAAAGGATATGACGCGCGCAGTACTCGGCGTGTGGTGCGAACGCAGACCGGAAAACGGAACGGATTTTTACGATCTCAACGTCGGGTATTACGACAGTCTGGCGAAACGCGGCTGGAAATTGCACCGCGTGTTCGCGCACGATTGGATAGACAACGCGGAGGCGGAGAAAAAAGCTCTTGCCGACGCGGTTAAAGACGCGCTCGGCGCGGAAATAAAGAATAACAAGGAGTAGGATAATGGACGAGATCAGCGAAAGCAGATTAAAAACCGATTCGGTTTCCGCAATAGACGCGGTCATAGCCGAGAAACGCCGTGCGCAGGAGAGCGAGCGCCATAGCCGTGAAGTCGCCGAAAGACTTGCGAAACTGGATGACGACTGCGTGCGTATAGCGCGGCAGGCGGCGGATTTCACGCTGGCATACGGCAGAGACGACATGCGCACGGAAATGATGATGGAGCTTCTCGGAATGCTCCTCGACATGAAGGACAGTATGAAACTGTTTACGGCGACCAGTTCCGTTATGTCCGTGATAGGCGACGTGACCGCTCTGGTGGACGACATTATGAATTTCAACAGCGGAGTGCTGGACAGTTCTCTGCAGAAGAAATACGGCTTTTTCGCACGGATGCGCGAAAAGCGTCGCATACGCCGCGCCATGCAGAACAACCGTGCGCGGATGAAGTCCATGTACGATATGATACTTGCGCAGCAGGAGTTCGCATACGGTATGACCGATTCCATGGGCGCTGCGGCTGCGGAGATGCGCATCCGGCGCGAAAGGATAAAGGCAAAGCGGGAAAAACTGAACGAAAAGAGAAAAAAACGCGGCGCCGGTATGCTGCGCTTCGGCAGCGAAGGCGAGGCGGCGGCTCTCGTGGAAAGAATACTCAGCGAAAAAGCGGGCGGATCTTCGGGCGGGAACGCGTCCGCGCCGGATACGGCAGCTCCTTCTCCGTCCTCTTCCGGCGGCGGTAAATCGGACGATGTTCCCGATATAAGCGATATTATCTGACGGCGGGCGTGAACTATGGCATCGATAGGAAAGAAACCGGAACACGGAACGACGGCGGAATTCGAAGATCTCAGGCGCAAGCTGGACGAATGTCTCGACGGCATACGCAAGGTGCGCGGAGGGAAAACGAACGACAGCGAAATCACGCTTGAACAGCGCGCAGAACTTCGCGGAAAATACGCGCGCGCGGCGCAGCTGGCGAAGTCGATCGCAGATCTTCCGGAAATGATGACGACGGATCTCGGACAGCAGTACGACAAGATGTTCCGTCAGCTGAGCGACAAGGCGGCGGAATACGGCTCGGCGATGAAGAACGTCATTCCCGATACGACGTATGACGACATAAAGGGGCTGGAAAGCGTCAAGAAACTCGTGCGCAGTTTCGAGTACATGATAGCTCATCCGGAAGTGGTGAAACACTATAAACTTGCGGGAGGGCTGGGAATGATGCTGTACGGCGCGCCGGGCACGGGCAAGACCATGTTTGCCGAGGCGATAGCAAATTCGCTGCGCCTGCCGCTGTTTGTCGTCACTCCCGCCGACATCTTCAAATCATATGTAGGCGCGAGCGAAGAGGCGGTAAGACAGCTTTTCCGTGAAATGGACGCGTGTTCCGACGGCGCAATACTGTTCGTGGACGAGTGCGAATCGATATTCAGCCGTCGCGATCAGGATACCAAGGACTATAAGGCCGCGGTTACGACGGAGCTTTTACAGCGGCTTAACGGATTCGGAGTGGACGGCTCAAAACGCATAATCATCGCGGCGACGAACCGCCCCGACGTCATCGATCCCGCGTACCTGCGCTATAAGCGGTTTTCTCATCTCGTGCATATTCCGCCGCCGGACGCGGAAGCCATGCGTCAGATAATAGCGGGTAAGCTGGACGGAATAGAACTTGACGGGGTGAACGTCGAGGACGTGCTTTTTATGGCGGAGATGCGCAGCCAGAATGCGGAAAGGGGAGTTGCGTATTATTCCGCCGCAGACCTTTGCGGCATAGTGGAAGAGGCATGCCGTCTCGCTCTCGAAAAATTGCAGGCGGCGGGATCGTCGGCGTTCATTCCGCTGACGCGCGATATGTTCGAGCAGGCGTTTGAACGCGTTCCTCCCTCGATCCCGGAAGAGCTGCTCAGAAAATACGAAAATTTCCGTGCGGGCGACTGACCGCGTGTCGGCGCTGCGGATAGAAGCCGTCTTCGGACGGCTTTTTCGCGCAACGTTTTTTCTCGGAGCGGCGGAGAAAGCGCTATGCGAAATAAATCGATAACGCGATATAAATATTGCGTTATTTATTTGACAAAACGTCTCCGCCGTATTACAATATCATATGGAATCGAAAGGGCGCGTAAGCGTCCGGAAGATAATATTTTCAAGGGAGACACAAAGAATTATGGGACGTTTCACATTACCGCGTGATCTGTATCACGGGAAAGGCTCTCTCGCGGAGCTGAAGAATCTGAAAGGGAAGAGGGCGATACTCGTACTCGGCGGCGGCAGCATGAAGAGATTCGGTTTTGTCGACAAGGCTGTGGGTTATCTCGAAGAAGCCGGTATGGAGGTACGGCTTTTCGAGAACGTCGAGCCCGATCCCTCCGTGGAAACGGTTATGAAGGGCGCGGCGGCGATGCGCGAATTCCAGCCCGACTGGATCGTATCCATGGGCGGAGGCTCTCCGATAGACGCGGCGAAAGCCATGTGGGTATTCTATGAATATCCCGATACCACTTTCGAGGAAATAATCCGGCCGTTCTCTTTCCCGACGCTGCGCACGAAGGCGAAGTTCTGCGCGATCCCGTCCACTTCGGGTACGGCGACGGAAGTCACGGCGTTTTCCGTCATCACCGATTACGCGCAGGGTATAAAGTATCCTCTCGCGGATTTCAACATCACTCCGGACGTTGCCATCGTCGACCCCGAACTTGCGGAGACGATGCCGCCCAAACTCACGGCGCACACGGGCATGGACGCGATGACGCACGCGATAGAGGCGTATGTTTCCACGCTGCACTGCAACTACACCGATCCGCTTGCGCTGCACGCGATCAAACTCATACACGAGAATCTCAAAAAGTCGTATGACGGGGATATGGCGGCGCGCGACACCATGCACGACGCACAGTGCCTTGCGGGTATGGCATTCTCCAACGCGCTGCTCGGCATAGTGCATTCCATGGCGCACAAGACGGGCGCGGCATACACCGGAGGACACATCATTCACGGTGCGGCGAACGCGATGTACCTGCCCAAGGTCATCAAATACAACTCGTCTGTTCCCGAGGCGGCGGAGCGTTATGCGCAGATCGCGCGCTTTATCGGACTTAAAGGCGAAACGACTGCCGAACTCGTCGACGCTCTCATAGCCGAATTGCGTCATATGAACAACGAACTCAATATTCCTCTTGCGATAAAGAACTACGGGGAGGGCGGCGTGATCGCGGACAAGAGCATTATAGACGAAAAAGAATTCCTCGACAAGCTCGAACAAGTAGCGAAGCTTGCGATAAGCGACGCGTGCACGGGTTCGAATCCCCGTCAGCCTTCCGTCGAAGAGATGAAGAAACTGCTTCTTGCCGTTTACTATGATAAGGAAATAGATTTCTGATCGATCGGATTAAGGTATGAACCGGCTTTGTATAAACGGCGCGCCCGAACGGGCGCGCCGTTTTACGTCCGCGCGTTTCGGTCCGGCGAAAAAAACTCTTGACAAAATCGTGCGCCCGGGATATAATATGCGTATGAACGCGGGGGATAAAACCGTAAATACCGCCATAGTGGAGGATGAGGAAGCCGAGGCGGTAAGGCTGGGAGAACTGCTCGGAAAATACGGATCGGAGCGCGGACTTGTGTTCAACAAGCGCGTTTTTTCGCGTGCCGCGGATTTTCTTTCCGAGTATTCGGGAGATTACGACGTCGTGTTCATGGACATACAGCTGCCCGATCTCGACGGTATGAGCGCGGCGAAGAAGCTGCGCGAGAGGGACGCCGGCGTGGTGCTCGTGTTTGTGACGAACATGTCGCAGTATGCGATCAACGGGTATGAAGTGAATGCGGCGGATTTCATAGTAAAACCGCTCGCATACGAGTCGTTTTCCGTCAAACTCGACCGCATTTTC